>DASRXN010000150.1:0-19867 GCA_035654135.1 Rhodocyclaceae bacterium
TAGATTCTCCCGCCAATCTCCATCTCGGTCTGGACGGTGGCGCTGAGTGCCGCCAGTCGCGTCAACGCCGCCTGCGGATCAGAGTATAAATTGCCAATGCTGCTGCCAACAAACGTCCCGACACTAAAAGCAGGATTCCCCTGCTTGAGCACGGGTTCAATGCGCTGCAGGGTTTCGAGCATCGCCTTGTTGGCATAGATCACCACGCCCTGCGGATTGGCGATCCGCACCGGCATGCCGACGCAATCGAGCGCAATCTTGACGCGGGTCATCTCGTCGGCCTGGCGCTTGGCGTCAGCAAGATCGAAACCCAGTTTGATCTGCATTTTCTGCAGACCTTGCTGCAGCACGCCGATCTCATCGAGGCGACCGGCCGGTATCTGATTACGGTAATTGCCTTGGGCGATCTGATTGAAGACGTTATCGACCTCTTCCAGTGGTCTGACCACTAGACGCCTCATCAGCCAGGAGATCAGGGCGATCAGCGCTGCAATTGCGATCAGCGACGCCACCGCCAGCCAAGCCACTACGTCTCGCGATGCTTGATTGAACTCATCTAGATAGGTGCCACCGCCAACCACCCAGTTCCATTCCGGCACCGACTCGATGACCACGATCTTGTCGCGCGCCGATGTTTCGCCGAGTTCCTCGTTCCGCCAGGGATAGACGATGGTGCCTTCCTTCTTCTCGATGATCTCACGGATGAAAGCGCGGCCGGATGCATCCTTGGCATCGATGATGTTCTTGCCTTCCTTGGCCGGATGGATGGTCAGCGTGCCGGCGGACTCGCCCGGCCTGGCGTCGAGCGCGTAGATGTAGCCAGTCTTGCCGATCTTGACGGCGCGAATCTTCTCCTTGAGTACCTTCAGCTGATCGGTGAAGTCGAGGCCGATGAAGGTGGCTCCGATCACTTCGCCGTCATTGTTCTTGATTGGCGTATATGCGGTGTAATAGTCGCGGCCGAACAGTACCGCCTTGCCCACATAACGCTCGCCATTCATCAGTTTGGCGAAGGCAGGATGAGCCTTGCCTAACGGCGTGCCCATGGCCCGCTCACCATTCTCCTTCTTCAGCGAGGTCGTCACGCGCCAGAATTCTTCGCCATCGCGGGCGAACAGAGTTGCCACAGCGCCGCCGCTGGCCGCCGTAAACCGATCCACCTCGCCGAAACGGCCATTCATCACTGTCTTGCCATGCCGCAGTGTCGGCAGCTTCTCGCCCCCCGCTGCCGGCGATACCGTGATCGGCTCGGAGAAGGAGAGATGGAAGATGCCGCCCATCCGCTCGGCCTCGCTCTGTAAGGCGGCTGCTGCCGCCTGGATGGAGGCCGCCACGTAACGAACCTGTTCGGCTAGCTGGGCCGTCGAATGCTCCTCGAGCGTCCTCTGCGCACGCTGACCGACCAGAAGCAGCGCAGCCATCATGACCGCAATGATGGCAAGACTGGCGCCCAAGGTCAGTTTCGTCGCCAGTGACAGGCGGCCTAGGCGACTGTCATTCTTCGGCAGCTTGGCCCGGCCTTCGCGGATTGCCGCATAGAGCGCCTCGGCCTGCCTGACCTGCTCAGTTGTCGGCTTGTGTCGGACGGACATGTATCCCGTTACCTGACCACCCTCGTAGATCGGCGTGGCGTTGGCCAGAACCCAATAGTAGTCGCCGTTCTTGCAGCGATTCTTGACATAGCCGGTCCAGGGTCGGCCAGCTTTGAGCGTGTCCCACAGATCCTGGAAAGCCTCCACCGGCATGTCGGGATGACGGACGATGTTATGCGGCTGGCCAATCAGTTCGGCTTCCGTGAAGCCGCTGACCTCCAGAAAATCCTTATTGACGTAGGTGATCTGCCCCTTGAGATCGGTCTTCGAAACGATCAGGGTGTCAGTGCGCAGCTGCACCTCGTTTTGCGTCACCGGCAGGTTGGTTCTCATGATTCAGTCTCTCTTTTTGGCAATGCCAAGACCCTGGTCGCCGCGCTTGATTCGCTGTTCAGACCGCTACATCCTCTTCCGCGAGCGCCATGTCCGAGGACAGCATCAGGCGTGCGATGTCGACCACGATCAGCATCCGTTCGTCCAGCGTGCCCAAACCGTGGATGTATTTGGTATCGACCGTCGCGGCAAACTCCGGCGCCGGACGGATCTGCTCGGGACGCAGAGCGATCACGTCGGAAACGCCATCGACCACCATGCCGACGACGCGACTGCCGATGTTGAGGATGATCACCACCGTGAATGGCGTGTAGTCAGCCGCACCGACCTTGAACTTGATGCGCATGTCCACGATCGGCACGATCGTGCCGCGCAGATTGATTACGCCCTTGATGAACGCCGGTGAATTGGCGATGGTGGTCGGCTGCTCGTAGCCACGGATCTCCTGGACCTTCAGGATATCGATCGCATATTCCTCGGGACCGAGCGTGAAGGTCAGGTACTCCTGAGCCAACCCACTTTCGTCGGCTTGCTTTGCGTTTGTCTGGGCAATATCCTGCATTTTCTGCTCCTGTTGTCAGGCTGCCGTCGGCAGGGTGTTACGCGCCATGCCGGCCAGTACCGCCACATCGAGAATCAGGGCCACGTGGCCGTCGCCCATGATGGTGGCGCCGGAAACGCCACTCACCTTGCGGTAATTGGCTTCCAGGCTCTTGATCACGACCTGCTGCTGGCCCAGAAGGGCGTCGACGAACAGGGCCGCCTTGGTGCCATCTGCCTCGATGATGACCATGATGCCGCGCTCGAGCGCGGTCACTGCTCCGGGTACGCCGAACACTTCGTAGAGCGGGATCACCGGCAGGTATTCGCCGCGCACGAATAACAGTCGATTGACCCCGGAGATGCTCTTGATCATTTCCGGCTCGGCCTGCAGGGATTCGGCCACGTAGTCCAGCGGCAGGATGAAGGTCTCGCCGCCGACGGCGATCGACATGCCATCGAGGATTGCCAGCGTCAGGGGCAGACGTACGGTCATGCGCGTGCCGATGCCGGTCATCGATTCGATCTCGACACGGCCGCCCATGGCGTGGATGTTGCGCTTCACCACGTCCATGCCAACGCCGCGGCCGGACACCTCGGTCACCTGGTCCGCGGTCGAGAAGCCAGCCTCGAAGATCAGCAACCAGACTTCCGGATCGGTCATCTGGTCGTGCACCGGCAGGCCGCGCTCCTTCGCCTTGGCTAGAATGCGCTGGCGGTTGAGGCCGGCGCCGTCGTCGCCGACCTCGATGACGATGTTGCCGCTCTGGTGGTAGGCGCGCAGGGTAATGGTGCCGACTTCCTGTTTGCCCTTTTCGGTACGGACCTCCGGCATTTCGACGCCGTGGTCGAGGCTGTTGCGGATCAGGTGGGTGAGCGGATCGCTGATCCGTTCGATCAGGCTCTTGTCGAGCTCGGTACCCTCGCCGACCATTTTCAGCTCAACCTTCTTACCCAGTTTCTGCGACAGCTCGCGCACCACGCGCGGGAAGCGCGAGAACACCACGGAAATCGGCATCATGCGGATCGACATCACGGCTTCCTGCAAGTCGCGCGAATTTCTCTCCAGCTGCGTGAGGCCGTTGTGCAGGCGCTCGAATTCGACCGGATCGATGCCGGCCGCAGACTGCAACAGCATGGCCTGCGTAATGACCAGTTCGCCGACGAGATTGATCAGCTGATCGACCTTCTCGACGCCGACGCGAATGGTGGAGTCGCCGCCGCCGGCTGCTTTGGCGGCAGCGGGCATCTTGGCTGCCGGGGGGGCGGGTTTTTCCTCGCGCGGCACCGGCGCGGCTTGGGGGGCTGGCGGCGCGACGATATCGACGAAGAAGCCAAAGCTGTCATCCGCCGCTGCGGGCGCGGAAGCCGGCTCGGCAAAGAAGCCGTAGGCGGCGTCGGAAGAGGCGTCTTGCGACGGCTGACTTTCCGCATCGCCAAAGAAACCGTAGGCATCGTCGGCGCCGGTTGCCTTGACCGCCCCCAGGGGAACGATGCGAATGCTGTCGCTGCGGGCGACGAATTCGAGAATGGCCCGCACCGAGTCGCCATCTGCCCGACTGAGCAGTTCCAGCCGATATGGCTGTCCTTCGGCCGCGGCCGCTTCGATCAGCCGGGCCGTGCCAAGTTCGCCCAACTCCGTGAGCAGGGCATCGACCGTCTGCCGGATTTCGTCGGGAGCGCCGTCAACGACGAAGTGGATATCGTAGCCTTCCGGCGCTGGAGACGCCGGGGGGGCCACCGGTTCGGCCGCGGGCTCGACATTCGCTGTCGCCGGTACGGCCGCGCCGCCGGTCAGGGCACGCAGCCGGGTGCAGGTCTCTTCGACCGCCGCCGGATCGACCTCGCCCTCGCCTTTGTGGGCGGCCAGCATGGTCCTCAAGACATCGCCGGCATCGAGGAAGGCATCGATCATCTCCTCACGCAACGCCAGTTCGTTCTTGCGAATGCGATCAAGCAGATTCTCCAGAACGTGCGTCACCTCGGCCATGTCCTTGAACCCGAAGGTTCCCGCCGACCCCTTGATGGAATGGGCCGCCCGGAATATGGCGTTCAGTTGTTCATTGTCGGGATCGGCAAGATCGAGCCCCAGCAACAGGGACTCCATGCCTGCCAAGTGCTCACCGGTCTCTTCGAAGAAAACCTGGTAGAACTGGCTCAGATCGATGGCCATGCTGCCTCCGCTGGGTTCGGTGGCCTCAGCCGATGACCTTCTTGACGACCTCGATCAGTTTCTGGGGATCAAAGGGCTTGACCAGCCAGCCGGTCGCGCCCGCCGCCCGCCCCTGCTGCTTCATGGCGTCCGACGATTCGGTGGTGAGCATCAGTATCGGTACGGTCTTGTACTGGGGCATGCCGCGCAGCGTCTTGATCAGCGTGAGGCCATCCATGCGCGGCATGTTCTGGTCGGTCAGGATCAGATTGACAGTCTTGCCCTTGGCCTTTTCGAGGCCATCCATGCCGTCCACGGCTTCCACCACCTCGTAGCCCGAACTCTTCAGGGTAAAGGTCACCATCTGGCGGATGGAAGCAGAATCGTCGACAGCGAGGATCATCTTTGCCATTTACGCAGGCTCCTAGAAGAGTTCTATGTCACCCTGGCCAAAGCTCTGCTGGCCAACGGGGTTGCTGCTGGTCAGATTGGCCAACTTGCCGAGGTTAACGGCAATCCTGGCGGTTTCTTGACGCAGGGCGGTGATGGCGGCACCGGCATCGCACTTCTCGGCATCGGCCCGCAAGGTCTGGCCAAGATCGCTCAACTCGACGAGGATGGCCTCCAGCGCCTCCACCCGTCGCCCTACATGCCCCATCAACTGGGAAACCATGTCCTGGAATTGCAAGGCCGTCACGGCGCGGCCCACCTGCTCCTCGACACGTGACGAACCCGCCGCCAAGCGATCGATGGCCACTTTTCGTACCTTGTTCTGGTCTTCCATGCTCTGGACGATTTCCTCCACCCGCAGCTTGGATTCGAGGGCAAATGTCATGTCCTGGCCGGCCATGCGCTGAATGGCCTGCTCGGTCAGCCGGACAGAGTGCTGCATGGTCTGCATCAGGACACCGATCTGCTGACTGAACTGGGTAGTGCGTGCCGAGAGGTCGCGCACCTCGTCGGCAACCACCGCGAAACCTCGGCCGGCTTCGCCGGCCCGGGCAGCTTCGATGGCGGCATTGAGTGCCAGCAGGTTGGTCTGCTTGGCGATGGCGCCGATCTCGGTAAGGATGCCCTGTACCCTCTGCGCATGCTTGGCAATGCCGTCGGTCATTTCGACCAGTTCCATGCCCAGTTTGCTGTTGGCGACAACGTTGTCCACCACCTGACCCATGACCTGAGAGGTGTTGACGACGAATTCGTCGAACTGATTGACCGTGTCACCCTCGCCCGCCGCGCCTGTGACGCCGACGGCGATCTCCCGTTGCTCGTGGGTCAATGCGTTCATGCCCTCGAAGCTCGATGTCAGCTGCTTGATCGCATCCGCGAGCAATGTCTGCGTGCGTTCAAGTTCGCCGTTGATGTTCGAGAACTGGCCGGAAGATTGGCGGACGCACTCATCCAGCAATTCGGTGAACTCGCCGATCAACTCACGTTCAAGACCACAAGCAGCCTCGGCGTCCTTGCGCTCACCCGTTGCGCCCCTGATGGCCATCACCACGATGGCCGCCCAGCCAACCGCCACAAGGGTGACAGCGGCAAGGCCGCCCCCCCAGGCGCTTCCAGCATCGGAAAAGGCGACAAGACCAGCGCCGACTGCCAGCGTCCAGGCCACTCCAGCCAGGATCGCGTTGCCGATAATGCTCACGATTCAGTGCCCCGCTAATGTTGTTGTCATCTTAACGCTGACTGGTGGTGCCTTCGCTCGTTGTGGGCGACCCTGCGGCAGCCTCTGCTGCCTCATCAGTATTGTCCACCTCGGCGACGTTGCCGTCGCGCAGAATCGCCTCCTCAGTCCTCTTGTTGAGGACCACGATGCTGATGCGCCGGTTGATCGGATTGTAGGGATCCTCTTTGTTGTACAGCACAGTCGAGGCAAGGCCGACGACGCGGATCATCTTGCCGTCGCTCATGCCGCCTGCAATCAACTCACGGCGCGAGGCATTGGCACGATTGGTGGAAAGTTCCCAGTTGCCGAAGCCCTTGTCACCCCCTGCGTAAGGCGTGGCATCAGTGTGTCCGGAAAGACTGATACGGTTCTCGACCTTGTTCAGTCCCTTGCCGATTTCGCGCAGAATGTCGCGGGTATACGGTTTGAGTTCCGAACTCGCCGAGTCGAACATCGGCCGGTTCTTCTCGTCGACGATCTGGATGCGCAGGCCTTCAGTGGTCAGGTCCAGCAACAGCTGGTTCTTGAACTGCTTGAGTGTCGGCGTCGCTTCGATCAAGGCTTCCAGTTCGCTCTTCAACGTTTCCAGCTTCTGCAACTCAATGCGCTCGAAGTCCGCCTTCAGCCGCTGCAGGTTGATGGTTTTTTTTTCCGACGGAGTTTCGCCCTTCTTGACCTGCCCATACGTGCGGCTCAGGTCCTCGCCGCCTCCCTGAATCACCGACGACGAGTCTCCGGAACCCGAGCCGCCGAACAGCGCCACCTTCAGCGGCGTCTGGAAATAGTCGGCGATGCCCTTGAGGTCGCCCTTGGTCGTCGAACCGAGCAGCCACATGAGCAGGAAGAACGCCATCATTGCCGTCACAAAGTCGGCGTAGGCGATCTTCCATGCGCCCCCGTGGTGGCCGCCACCACCTTTCTTGATGCGCTTGATGACTATCGGCTGCTGGCTATCGTCGCTCATGGCGATTTACTTGCCTTTGCGGGCCTTGAGATCTTCCTCCAGTTCCATGAAGGTCGGCCGATCGGTGGAGAAGAGCACCTTGCGGCCGAACTCGACCGCCACCTGCGGCGCATAGCCGTTCATGCTCGCCAGCAGCACGGCCTTGATGCAGGCGTAGATCTTGCCGCCCTCTTCGGCCTTCTGCTCAAGTTGGCCGGCGATGGGGGCGACGAAACCGTAGGAAACCAGGATACCGAGGAAGGTGCCGACCAGCGCACCGCCGATCATCTTGCCCAGCACTGCCGGCGGCTCACCCACCGAACCCATGACGTTCACGACGCCCATGACCGCAACGACGATACCAAAGGCCGGTACGGCATCGGCGACCTTCGACATCACGTGGGCCGGCACGTGCGCCTCATGATGGTGAGTCTCGATCTCGACATCCATCAGATTCTCGATCTCGAAGGCATTGAGATTGCCGCCGACCATCATGCGCAGGTAGTCGGTGATGAATTCCATCACATGGTGATCGTGGGCGATGGTCGGATACTTCGAGAAGATCGGGCTGTTGTCCGGATTCTCGATGTCGCCCTCGATGGACATCAGGCCTTCCTTGCGCACCTTGGCGAGAACTTCGAAGAGCATCGCCAGGAGTTCCATGTACAGCGTCTTGTTGAGGTGCGAGCCCTTCAAGACTGAAGGCACCGCGGCGACGGTCGCCTTGATCGCCTTGCTGCTGTTGCCCGCAACGAAGCCGCCAATGGTCAGGCCGACGATGGCAAGATACTCCAGCGGGACGAAAAGGGCTGCCAAACTGCCGTGCACAGCATAGGTACCCACCGACGCAGCCAGGATCACCACATAACCGATCAACAGGAACACTGCCGGCCTCCCAAGTCCGAATCAACGCACACCGGCCCGGAACGTGTGTCCGGACTCGAATGGCGCCGTAATCATATCGGTATTCAAACGCTGACGGGAAGGTCTTGCAGAGGCCTTTTAGCCCCGCTATTCCGGCCGCAGCGCCACCGCCGCACGTGCGGCGGGGCGATGGACTCACTCAGGCGGCCACGGCTTCGGCGGCAGCGCGCCGGGTCTTGCCCGCGCGTGCCGGCATGTGACAAAGGCCGCAGACATAGCCGCGAATGGGATCGTAGGCATGGGCAACGAATTCGCCACCGCATTCCTTGCAGGTCGCCATCTGCAACATGCTGGCTTCGAAGAAGCGCACCATGGTCCAGGCCCGGGTCAGGGACAGCACAGTGTCCATGCCGGCCCGACTGACCTTCTCGAGGTACATGCCGTAGGCCTTGATGATCAACTCAAGTCCGGTCAGCTTCGTGTTTCGCTCGAGGAAGCGATAGTAGGCCATGAACAGCGAGGCATGCACGTTCGGCTGCCAGGTCATGAACCAGTCGGTCGAGAACGGCAACATGCCCTTGGGCGGCGAGACACCCCTCACTTCCTTGTAGAGTTTGAGCAGACGCTCGCGGGACAGGTTGGTCTCCGCTTCCAGCAACTGCAGCCGGGCGCCCAGCTGAATCAGTTCGATGGCTAGGCGAATATCTCTCGCTTCCGAGATGACGGACTTGTTGCGCATGAAAACCTCCGGATCGATACGTGAATGTCGCGGTGCGGCGATCAGGCCACGGTCTCGACAGGCCTGCCGGCAGCGAGGATCGCCGCATGGATGTGACCGACACCGCGATCACGTTCATGGTTGGCCAGCAGATCGAGCAACAGCGAATTATCGAAACGGAAACTGCACAGCAGCATTTCGGAGGCAGCCATCTTGAGAACCTGCCCCGGGGTGAGACGTTCAAGGATTTCGGCAATCTCGTCGCTGATGCCAAGACGGAAAATGGCCGCTTCCCGATCGGAACGAACCATGTTCTGCGCTAGCATCATGTAGGCCAGATTGACTTCCTTTATGTCGTTGTAGGTGTCAGTCGATTTCATCATGAACTCCTTGTAGGCCCCGCCTACCCGGTACCCCGCTCAATCCGCGGAATTTGACGCCGGCACCAGTTGCTTTGACGGTGATGGCATTATCGAGGCACCCCGTCAATGAGAAAATCACTGAAAAACTGTTTCTGTTGTAACAAATGACTCGGAGCTGTTTGTAAGAAAAAACCTTACAAATTTCCTGTAACTATTGGCTTTATAAAAGGTTTATAGGGGTTTGAGGTTGGACTTTGCCCCCTCCGGGACCAATCAGTCCGGTTCCTGAAAGATGCCTATACGATTCCGGCCCTGCTCCTTGGCGACGTAGAGACCCTGATCGGCGCACTTGACCAGAGCATCGACGCTGTCCATCGTGTCATCCTGAACAGCGACGCCAATGCTGACGCTGCTACGCAGTTGCAATTGCCCAGTGGTGATAGGCATCGTCTCGACTGACTGGCGCACGCGCTCGGCGCAGGCGATCGCCGCTGACAGCGCGGTATCGGGGCAGATGACGAGAAACTCGTCGCCGCCGATCCGCGCCACCACGTCTTGCGTGCGCAATCCGCGCTTCAGGGCTTGTGCGGCCTGCTTGAGGACGATGTCGCCGATATCGTGGCCATAGCGGTCGTTGATCTGTTTGAACTCATCCAGGTCGATGACCATGCATGACAGCGGCCGCTTGCTGCGTGACGAGGAAGCCCATTCCTGCTCCAGGCGCTCCATGGCATAGCGCCGGTTCGGGAAACCTGTCAGTGCATCTGTCAAAGCCGCTTCCTGCAGACGCCGGTTGGTGACCGCCAGTTCGGCGGCAAAACGGCGAATCTCCTCCCGGTCACGCTCGACTTCATCCTGCAACTTGACCACCCGCTGGCCGGCACGCAGACGGGCAGCCAGCACGCGCGGTTTCAGCGGCTTGGTCATGAAATCATCGACGCCGCTCTCGAAAGCCCGGACAAGATGCTCGTCGTCATCGAGCCCGGTCAGGACAAGGATATAAATGCTGCGGCCGACCTTGGTCTGGCGCAAGGCATGGGTCAGTTCGATGCCGTTCATGCCGGGCATCATCCAGTCGACGACCATGATTTGGGGCCGCAATTCGACGGCCATCTCGAATGCCTGCTGGCCATCCGTGGCCTCATAAACCCTGTGACCGTACTGGGCCAACATCACCTTGAGCCGGGCTCTGAAGGCGGCGTCATCGTCTACGACCAACACATGCATGCGATCGTCGCCTGCGTCACCATCCTGCGTGCCCCCGGCCAGCGCCCGGAATGGCGGCGGCGCCTCGGACAACTCCTCGAATGGCGGCATCGTTGCCGTCTTGACATCGAGCAGCGCTCCCCACTCCCGCCATTCCTGTGCCACCTTGTTGCACAACATCGTCAGTTCATTGGCGTCGATGGACAGGCGACTGCCGAGCATGCGCAGGGATGACATCAATGCGCGACGCTGCGACTCCGGCGCCAGGCAGACGTCGGCGATGCACTTTGCCACGGCCAAGGCCCAGGTCAGCAGGTAGGGGCGCGAGCCCTCGACAATGCCCGCCTTGTCGGGTATTTCCTGATGGAACACCGGCTCGACGAACGTCTTCGGCAGCCCCCAATCGAGCAACATCGCGGCGGACAGCTCGTTGTGGTTCATGGCGAACGATTCCTGCTCCCGCCTGAGACCTTCCTCGATGCCGGCACCGGCGATTTCTCCGAGCAACTTCGAGTATTCGTCGGGGAACAAGGTCGCCAGCGCCAATTCACCAATATGGGACAGCAGGCCGACGGCAAAACACTCCTCCGCCGCTGCCGCGCGCGAGCGAATCACCAGGGCCTGCAAGGCAATGGCACAAACGAGAGAGTGCGACCAGAAGCGCGCGTAGTTGAAATTCTTGCAGTGGCCGCTCCTGTGGTCAGACAGCAGTGAGAAACCTAGAGCCAGCGCACGCACTGCCGGGATACCGAGGACCGCCAGAGAATCCTGAATCGAAGCGACGGGACGGCGGGCGGCTACCTGGACAGAGTTGGCCGCCTTGATGAGGCGGCCAACGAAAGCGGGATCGCCCTTAATGGCGTGCACCAACTCGCCCAAGGCAACATCGTCGCGCCGCGTCAGTCGGATGATGGCCATGGCCGCACCCTTCGGCGACGGTAGATCGCCCGTGGCCTTGAGTTGCTCGAATTTCTCCAGGTCGATCGGGGTGGTCATCTCTGACAAAGGCGCCTGTGCGTCTGGCTATGGGGCCTTATATAGCACAACCACCGGACTCCGCCATTGCCCAACTCAATTAGAATGGCCATCGCATGGACCCCGCCATCAACTTCTGCCCAAGCTGCGGCGCGAAAGTCAGTCTTCGCATCCCGCCGGGAGACCGGCTGCCTCGCCATATTTGCGATGTCTGTGGCGCCATCCACTATCGCAATCCTCGTCTGGTGGTAGGTGCACTTCCAGTCTGGGACGACAGGATTCTGCTGTGCCGGCGCGCGATCGAACCCCGACTTGGCATGTGGACGCTGCCCGCCGGATTCATGGAAAACGGTGAAACCGTTGCCCAAGCCGCGCTCCGGGAAACGCGCGAGGAAGCAAATGCCCGCATCGAGCTTGGCGACATGTTCACGGTGATTTCCGTCCCCCATGTCAGCCAGGTGCATGTCGTCTACCGCGCCCAGTTGCTCGATCTCGGCTTCTCGGCCGGCGAGGAAACCCTTGAAGCACGGCTCTTCGCGGAAAACGAGATTCCTTGGGACGAGATTGCCTTTCGCACCATCACCATGACGCTGCGACATTATTTCGACGACCGCAGGGCCGGCGTTTTTCAGTTTCATGCCGGCGACGTGCCGTTGCGCTGAACGGAGCCCGCCATGACCTTTGCCACCGCCGACCTCTGTGACCAGCATGAAGAACTGATCCGTGCCGGTAGCTTGCGCATCGTTGCGCCCATGTTTCGCAGTTTCGGTGGCAGGCCTGCCTTTGGCGGACAAATCTCCACTCTAAAGCTCTTCGAAGACAATTCATTCGTGCGCAAGGCGCTGGAGCAACCAGGGCGAGGCCGCGTTCTTGTCATTGATGGCGGCGGCTCACTACGACGTGCATTGGTTGGCGACCAACTGGCGGCGCTTGGTGCCAGGAACGGATGGAGCGGGATTGTTGTCTATGGTTGTATACGAGACGCAGCAGCCATCGGTGTAATGGATATCGGTGTTTTCGCCTTGGCGACGCACCCCCAAAAAACCGACAAGAAGAACATTGGCGAGATCGAGATTCCGATCAGCTTTGGCGGTGTGACCTTCAGGCCGGGTGAATGGCTTTATGCCGATGTCGACGGAGTTCTCGTCGCCGACCAGACCTTGGCCGGATAACCGGTTCGGCGTACCACCACGACTGACTTTTGTTTTACCAGCAAGAACACCATCCCAGATAGCGAAACAACGATGTCATGTTGTTGATTTAATGAATTAACATTTTGTCTAGTATCTTATATAAGATACTTGTTGCTCCGCATCATTTCCCCTATACTGGCTCCATAGTCGGTTCCCCCCTCCAACCCCGTGATTGCCAAAAGGACAGAGCCATGAACGATCGCAAAGCACAAATCGCCGCCCTGGAAAAGGATTGGGCGGAAAATTCCCGTTGGAAAAGTGTCAAGCGCGGTTACAGCGCAGAAGACGTCGTCCGTCTGCGCGGATCTGTGCCGATCGAATACACGCTGGCTAAACGCGGCGCCGAAAAACTTTGGCGACTGGTTAACGGCGAGGCCTCCAAGGGCTACGTCAACGCCTTCGGTGCCATCACCGCCGGCCAGGCCATGCAGCAGGCCAAGGCGGGCCTGGAGGCCGTCTATCTGTCGGGCTGGCAGGTTGCCGCCGACGGCAATACTTCCGAAACCATGTATCCGGACCAGTCGCTGTACGCCTACGACTCGGTGCCGACCATGGTTCGCCGCATCAACAATACTTTCAAGCGCGCCGACGAGATTCAGTGGTCGCGCGGCATCAACCCCGGCGACAAGGAGTTCGTCGACTATTTCCTGCCCATCGTCGCCGATGCGGAAGCCGGTTTCGGCGGTGTGCTGAACGCCTTCGAACTGATGAAGAACATGATCATCGCCGGCGCCGCCGGAGTGCACTTCGAAGACCAGCTGGCGGCCGTGAAGAAGTGCGGCCACATGGGCGGCAAGGTACTAGTGCCGACCAGCGAAGCGGTCGAGAAGTTGATCGCCGCACGTTTCGCCGCCGACGTCATGGGCGTGCCGACCATCGTGCTGGCCCGCACCGACGCCGAAGCCGCCAACCTGCTGACCTCCGATCACGATGCCAACGACAAGCCCTTCCTGACCGGCGAGCGCACTCAGGAGGGCTTCTACCGCGTCAAGAATGGCCTGGAGCAGGCCATCAGCCGAGGCATTGCCTATGCCCCCTACGCCGATCTGGTGTGGTGCGAGACCGGCACGCCCGACCTCGGCTTCGCCCGTGAGTTCGCGCAGGCGGTGCTGGCTTCCTGCCCCGGCAAGCTGCTGTCCTACAACTGCTCGCCGTCGTTCAACTGGAAGAAGAACCTCGACGACAAGACCATCGCCAAGTTCCAGGACGAACTCTCGGCCATGGGCTACAAGTACCAGTTCATCACGCTGGCCGGCATTCACATCAACTGGTTCAACACTTTCCAGTTTGCCCATGCCTATGCGCGTGGCGAAGGCATGAAGCACTACGTCAATATGGTGCAGGAAAAGGAATTCGCTGCCCGCGAGCAGGGCTACACCTTCGTCTCGCACCAGCAGGAAGTCGGCGCCGGTTATTTCGACGACGTCACGACCGTGATCCAGGGCGGCTCGTCAAGCGTGAAAGCGCTGACGGGCTCCACGGAGGAGGAGCAGTTTCACTGATCTAACAACCCTCGACACAGAGGGAGTGGAGCGACGTTCCCGCGCCGGGCAACCGGCGCGGGAATTTTCGCTAGCTGCCGGCCGAAATTTCTTCCAGCAGTTTCAGCGCGGCAACGGAATCTTCGTCGCCCATGCCGTTGCCGACAATGGCATTGAAAAGCTGCGCCGTGGCGGCCGCTGCCGGCAGCATCAGGCCGAGGCGATGTGCCTCTTCCATGACGATGCGCAGGTCCTTCTGGTGCATCCACGCCTTGAAACCCGGCTTGAAGTTGCGGTCCAGCATGCGCTGGCCGTGGTTCTCCAGTATGCGCGAGTAGGCGAAGCCGCCCAGCAGCGTCTCACGGACCTTGGCCACGTCGACCCCGTTCTTCGCAGCGAAGTTGAAGGCTTCGGCGACGGCAAGAACCCCGACGCCGGTCAGAATCTGGTTGCAGGCCTTGGCCACCTGGCCAGCGCCGACATCGCCGATCAGCGTTACCGATTTGCCCAGTTTTTCGAGCAGCGGCCTGACCCGCTCGAATACGACCGCCTTGCCGCCGACCATGATCGTCAGCGTGGCGTTGATGGCACCGATCTCTCCGCCGGATACCGGTGCATCCATGAAGTCGATGCCTTTGGCAGCCAGCGCCGCGCCGATTTCACGAGCCGAATTGGGGTTGATGGTGCTCATGTCGACAACGATCAGGCCCTTGCCTCCGCTCGGGGCAATGCCATTCACGCCCAGCGTCACCTCCCGTACGTCCGGAGCATCGGCCACCATGGTGACCACAACGTCGGCGTGCTTCGCCACTTCGCCGGCGGAAACATGGACGTGGGCGTCGATGTCCTTGAAAGGCTCGAGCGAAGCAGGCCGGCGCGCCCACAGGTGCAGTGTGTGGCCAGCCTTGGAAAGATGCAGCGCCATGGGACGGCCCATGAGGCCGAGTCCGATGAAGCCGATGTTCATAGATGTTCCCCTTGTTCAGTTCACCCTTAGCGCACGAGGGTAACCGGCACCATTCCGTGCTGGATCACGCCCTTGGCAACGGAGCCAAGCACAAATTCACCAATCGACGAGCGGCCGTGGGTACACATGATGATCTGGTCGACGCCCTGTTCGCGTGCAAAATGAGCAATGGCCTCGCCGCCAACGTCGCCGCTCACAATGTGCGAGTGATAGAGAATGCCGGCCCGGTCCAGCCTGGCACAGGCAGCAGCGAGTTCCCGAAGACCCTGTTCCTCATGATAGTCCTGGATGTTGGCAGCACCGACGAACTGACCGACATCCCTGTGCAAAACGTGCTGGAGATTCAGCAAGTGGATTTCAAGCGGCTTTCTGTACCAGTCGCGCATGGCGATCATCTGCTCCACTGCCCGCATCGATCCCTCGGAACCGTCGATTGGCAACAGCAGCTTATGCATCTCGCTCTCCTTGCGCGCCATAATTCCAGCTTCATCCATGGATTCGACCGCCACCCCGGCCAGCGGTTGCATCGCTTTTTCCGCATCGGTACGTGACGCGAGTAGCTCGCCGACCGCCACGACGGCAACGGCACCCAGCATTGGCAGGGCTTCATGGAGCCAAGGCGCATTGGCCTCGATCCAAGGTGTGGCGAGCCGGTCGCTTACCGCCATCTCGCCGGCAACATAGCCGAGCAGGGCAGCCCCGAGCGTGATGATCACGGGATAGCGCTCCATCAGCCTGAGAAGAACAGTGCTGGTGAGAATCACCAGCGGGATGCTTATGGCCAAGCCGATCGCCAACAGGAGGATGCTCCCCTTGGCTATGGCGGCGATGGCGATGATATTGTCCGTGCTCATCACCATATCGGCCAGGAGGATAGTACGAATCGCTGTGCCGAGACTGGCGCTCGACTTACCCTCGCCGGCGGCGCTTTCCTCTTCCGGCAACAGAAGCTGGATGGCAATCCACAACAGCAATAGCGAGCCGAGCAGCCTGAGTGCCGGCAGTTTGAGAAGTTCAAGCGCCACAACGGTCAGGGTAACGCGCATTGCCACGGCGGCGAAAGTGCCCCAGAAGATCGCCATCCGTTGCTGGTGAGCGGGAAGAGAGCGTGTCGCCAGTGCGATCACCACCGCGTTGTCGCCTGACAGTACGATGTCAGCGCCGATGATCTGTAGCAGCGGCACCCAGAAGGCAGTCGCGAAGAGTCCGGTCACCTTGGATTCTTCCCTACTTGTAGAGCACGTGTGGCAGCCACAGCCCGATGTTCGGGAACAAATAGAGCAGCATCAGTGCCACGAGCTGGATGCCCATGAAGGGCATCATACCGGCGAAGATCTGGTTCAGCGTCACGTGTGGCGGTGATACGCCCTTGAGGTAGAAGGCAGCCATGGCTACCGGTGGCGAAAGGAAAGCGGTTTGAAGATTTAAAGCCACCAAGAGGCCGAAGAAGAGCGGATCGATGTGAAAGTGGGGCAACAGCGGAATGAAGATCGGCATGAAGATGATGATGATTTCGGTCCATTCCAGCGGCCAGCCGAGGATGAAGATGATGAACTGCGCCAGCATCATGAACTGCACTGCCGTCATTTCCAGCGACAGCACCCAGCGCTCTATGATCTCCTGACCGCCTAGGAGAGCGAAAGCAGCCGAGAAGATCGACGAGCCGACGAACAGCCAACAGACCATGGCCGAGGTCTTGGCGGCGAGAAAGACCGAATCCTTCACCACCGACATGTTGAGCTGCCGATAGGCCGCCGCCAGGACGAAACCCCCGAAGGCGCCGACCGCCGCAGCTTCGGTCGGAGTCGCCAATCCCATCACGATCGAGCCGAGCACCGCCATGATCATCAGGAACAGCGGAAAGAATGACGTCAGCAGCATGCGGAAGACCTCCATCCGCACGAAGTCAAAATACCAGTAGAAGATCAGCAACAGCAGAGTGCCGACCCCCAGTATGTCCCAGAAGACACGAGGTGCCGGCAAACGCTCGGGTGCCATCGGCAGTACGACCGCTGCCGCCGGGCTGGCGGCCTGTTCCTCATTCGCCGAATTGGCCGGCTGCTCGGGCGACACACCCATCTCCACCAAGCTCGAGACATCAACTTGCTCGGGTGGCGTCGTCAGCACGGCGTAGATTGCTCCCATCCCGCCGAACCACATGAGTGCTGGCAGCAAGGCAACCAACAAGTGCCGCCGCACTGCCTGCGGCGGGACACCGGCCAGCCCGCTGCAAAATGCGGCAACCAGCGCCGGTAGCGAACGTTCACCGTAACGAGTGGCGATGGTGCGGCTAGCTTCCGGCAGCGGGATCTCCCGTTCGGCCAAAGGTAAAGGAGGCGCCAGATGGGGCTTCCAGGCCGCCATCAGCATGACGTAAAGCACGTAAAGCAGGGCCAGCATCAGACCGGGGAAGAATGCGCCGGCGTAGAGCTGCACCACTGAGACGCCGGCAGTCGCTCCATAGACGATCAGCAGCACGGAAGGCGGGATGAGGATGCCCAGGCAGCCGCCGGCGGTAACTGCGCCAGCCGACAGCTTGATATCGTAGCCGGCGCGCAGCATGGCCGGAAACGCCAACAGGCCCATCAACGTCACCACGGCGCCGACGATGCCCGTTGCGGTGGCAAAGATCGCGCAGGTGATCAGCGTGGCAACAGCCAGCGAACCGGGTATCCTCGCCAGCACCAGATGGATGCTCTTGAAGAGCTGCGCCACCAGGTTGGCCCGTTCGACCAAATAGCCCATGAAGACGAAAAGCGGAATGGCGATCAGCACCTCGTTACTCATCACCCCGTAGGCGCGCTGCACCATCAGGTCAAGAGTCTGACGGACCGCAATCTCTGGATCCACGCTGCGGTATGCGATCCATGTGAAGAACACGCCCAGTCCCATCAGGGTAAATGCCGTCGGAAACCCGAGCATGATGGCCACCACGATCAGCCCCAGCATCAGCAGCCCGAGGTGCCCGTTGGTCAGATTGCCCCATGGCATCATGAGAGCGATGGGAATCAGGATGGCAGCAATCAAGATGAAGCCAAACCAGAGTTCCTTCCTCATGGCTGTGGCTCCTTGTCGTCACGGGTGGCGATGATTTCATCGAGCCGGGCGATGTCTTCGTCGCTGACATGCACCACTTCCTTGAGTTTTTCGACGTCGACTTCTTCAACGTCCTCGACCCGGGACGGCCAAGCGCCGTCGCGCAGGCAGATGACACAGCGCGCGATTTCCACCAGTCCCTGCAGCAACAGGAAGAACCCCGCAACTGGGATGACAAACTTGAATGGATATAGGGGTAGCGGCTCGGGGCTGAATGTCTGCTCGTGGATTGCAAGCGAGTCAGTGGCAAAACTCCAGCCGGCGTAGGTAAGGGCGAATATGCCAGGCAGGAAAAAGACGAAATAGAGCACCAAGTCGACAGCAGCCTGCACCCGGTCTGGGAAGAAGCCATAGAGCACATCACCACGCACATGGCCAGCGGCGGCCAGCGTGTAAGCGCCAGACATCATGAACAGCACACCATAAAGCATGATTTGGGCGTCGAGCACCCAGGCATGGGGCGTGTCTAACACATAGCGGAAAAAGACCTCAATGGTGATGAGTCCGGTCAGGCCAACGATAGCCCAAGCGAAAAAATGGCCGACGAAGGTACTCAGCCTGTCGACGGCGCGGAGGACTTTTCTCATGGCGATCCCTCCGAAAGACCCGTCCGAAAGCCAGATCCGGACGGGCACGCATCACAAGGCTGGGTCGCTTAGGCCTTGCCGCCTGCCTTGCGGCCGAAATAGTGGTTGTAGGCCATCTTGAAATCGACATTGGTATCGTTCTGCCAGCGGCAGGCCCGCTCGGCGAATGCGCGCATCGAATCGTCGATCTTCTTGAACATCGGGTTCTCGGCGCGCTTGGCGGCGAGCACATGGTCCCAGGCTTCCAGTTCACGCTGCAGGATGGAATCTGGCGTCTTGTAGAACTTGACACTCTGCTTCTCTGACATCTCGAAGTAGTCGGCTGTATAGCGATCGATGGCCTTCCAAGACATGTCGGCCGAAGCCGCCTGCACCGCGTAACGGATGATTTCCTTCAATTCCGCCGGTAATGCCTCGTACCTCTTCTTGTTGAACAGGATCTCAAACTGCTCGGTGGATTGGTGAAAGCTCTGCAGCATGCAAACCTTTGCGACATCCGGGAAGCCAAGCAATCTGTCGGATGAGGCGTTGTTGAATTCCGCAGCCTCAATCAAACCGCGGTCGAGTGCCGGCACGATCTCGGCGCCAGGTAGTGGATTTACCGCCGCACCCATGTCCTTGAAGATTTCCACTGCCAAGCCGACGGTGCGATACTTCAAATTCTTGAAATCCTCTGCCTTGGTGATGGGCTTCTTGAACCAACCGAGCGGTTGGGTCGGCATCGGTCCATAGAGGAATGAAACCACATCGAGGTTGAGGCTCTTGTAGATATCCTCAAGCAGTTGCTGGCCACCACCATAGTAATGCCAGGCGAGTACCATGTTGGCGTCCATGCCGTAAGCCGGGCCCGAGCCCCACAACGCCACGGCGGAATTCTTGCCATACCAGTACGCTACCACGCCGTGGCCTCCGTCCAGCGTGCCTTTCGCCACCGCATCGAGCAGATCGAAAGCCTTGACAACTGCACCGGCTGGCAGTACTTCGATCTTGAGGCGGCCGCCGGTCATGTCATTTACCTTCTTGGCGAAGTCCAGTGCATATTCGTGGAAAATATCCTTGGTCGGCCAAGTACTCTGCCAGCGCATGCTGATCGGCGATTGGGCAACCGCGATCATCGGAAATCCGGTAATTGCGGCACCCGTCGCCCCAATTGCAGCTTTGGCCAGAAATTTACGGCGTGAAACCTGCG
>DASRXN010000151.1:0-3278 GCA_035654135.1 Rhodocyclaceae bacterium
ACCGGCTGCAACGTCGACAGCGTCCAGTCGAGCCAGCGATCGACCGCGGCGCGGCCTTTCGCGTCCTGCGGATAGATCGCCGATCCCTTGCCATAGGCGAGGTTGAGATAGCGCATGATGGAATTGGATTCCCACAGCACGTAGTCGCCGTCGACTAGCGTCGGGATGCGGGAGTTGGGGGAGCTATGGCTGATTCTGGGTGACGCGGCCTGATCAGGCGGCGTGGCTTTCAGCGGTCGGAATGACCTCGATGCCGTCGGTGAACTTTACACCGGCGATGACCTTCGGCAACTGATTTGTTCCTTTCAGTCGGCGCCAGGTCTTCGATGCGGCGTCGATCAACTTGAACACCATCAGCTTGGCGGTTTTCGGCGAGAGCGATCCTTTCGTTCGCACCGTCCGGTGCCGCACCGTGGCGAACACGCTCTCGATCGGATTCGAGGTGCGCAGATGAACCCAATGCTCGGCAGGGAAGTCGAAGAACGCGAGCAGCGCCTCACGATCCTTGATCAAGCACTCGACCGCAGGTCCGTATTTGGCACGGTATTTCTCGACGAAGGTGTCGATCGCGGTTTCGGCTTTCGCCCGGCTCGGCGCCAGATAGACGTTCCGCAGATCGTTCTTCATCGCGCGCTGCACGGATTTGGCGACCTTGTCGAGCACGTTGCTGACTTTGTGGCACCAGCACCGCTGGTGGCGCGTGCCAGGGAAGACCTCGTCGAGGGCCTTCCAGAACCCCAGCGCGCCGTCACCGACCGCCACTTGGGGAGCGATCCGCAGGCCGCGCTGCTTCACATCGATCAAGAGCTCACGCCAACTCTGGGCGCTCTCGCGGGCGCCGACCTGGAAGCCGACCAATTCCTTGCGGCCCTCCGGCGTCGCGCCGACCAGCACCAGGATACATTCGCTGTGATCCTCCATCCGGGCCTGCAAATAAACCCCATCGGCCCACAGATAGACGTAGCGCCGCGCCGACAGGTCACGTCGCTGCCAACGCTCGTACTCGGCCTGCCAGTCGGCCGTCAGGCGTGCAATCACCGACGGCGACAGGTTCGGCGCGTCCTTGCCGAGCAGCGCCGACAGCGCCTCCTGGAAGTCGCCGGTCGAGATGCCGCGCAGGTAAAGGATCGGCAGCAGGGCATCCAGGCTCTTCGTCCGCCGCGCCCACAGCGGCAGGATCGCCGAGCTGAAGCGGATCCGATCGGCTGAGCTGGCGCCGCGGTCTCTCACCTTGGGCCGGGCGACCTCGCTTGCGCCGATCCCCGTGGCAATCTTGCGCGTAGGGCCATGGCCGTGCCGGACCACACGGGCGCGGCCACCCGGCAGCTTCAGCTCCGCCGTCGTCTCCAGAAACGCCTGCAGTTCGATTTCGACCGCCCTGGCGAGCAGATCACGGGCGCCATTGCGCAGGATTTCTGTCAGTGGATCGTCAACCGCCGACCGCTGACGGAACGGGAGAATCTTGGTAGTCTCGTTCATGGCGTATCGCTCTCCTTGAGGTTCTGGCAGGCTCGACACCCGCCTCACATGGGGGCGCGCCGTGTCAAGATCATTCATCGCAAAGCATGAGCAATTCTCCAAAACGGCATTCAAGTTCTGAGCCCGATTGCGTGACGCGGCTGGTTTGCCGAGCCTGGTCAACCTCACATTCGGTCGCCGCTCATTGCGGCCGCACCAATATCCCGCTTGCGCGCGGGCGGGGCTCAGGGTGGCGAAACCACTCTCGAAAAACGGCATTTCGCCAGAGGCGGGTACGGTTCGCCGACCTGAATCCGCCAAGACAGATCGAGTCCTGGTAGATTTCTAGAAGAAGTTGATGTTTGAGCTGCAGCCGATGTTTACTTGTTCTTCAGGACGGCGCCTTCGATAATGATGCCCGCAGTTACATACTTCCAGAGTGCAACGAGTAGCTTGCGCGCGAGCGCTACAATCGTAGACCTCTTCAAGCGACCGCCATTGCGCCGAACACGTTCGTTGAACCACTGAGCCAACGTGGAATTAGGCTGATGTCGTAGCCACAGCCAAGCCATTTGGATCATTGTCGTCCGTAGCCTTGGGTTACCCGCTTTCGATACCCCTTGCTCGTGATCAATTGATCCGCTCTGCCAAGGCGTCGGCGTCAACCCCGCGTAAGCGGCAACTTGACGACGATTGTCAAAATGGCGAAACAACCCTTCAGACCACAAAACGGCGGCGAACTCGGTGCCGACGCCCTTGAGGTCGAGCAGCATCGCGACAGGTTCCGGCGTTGCTGCAGCAGATTGTGCCGCAGCGATGAGCGCATCGCGCTCGTCCTCAACCGCTTTGATCTGTTTTAGCAAGAGCTCGAGCCGATCGATCTCCCGGCAGAGCTGCGCCTTCATATGCGCTGGCAGCATACGTCCATCGCCAGTTTGCAGATCGGCAAGCCGCTGTCGTCGATCCTTGCGCAGCGGCTTATAATTGGCGATCCCCTGCGAGAATAATAGACCTTTGATGCGATTGACGTGTGCGATACGTTCGATGATCAGAGCCTTGCGCTCGCGAGTGATCCTGCGTCTGTCCTCTTCCTCAGGCAAAGGAACTCGCGCCATGGAGCACACGCGCGGCTCTCCTCGCTTGTATGCCATTAGGGTCCGCAACAACGCCTCCCCATCGATACGATCGGTCTTTGCTCGCCTGGATCGGCGCGACGTCGCAATTGAGGCCGGATCCACGACGTGACTTTCAATAGCTTCCTTCTCAAGGACCCGGTGAATCCAGAAGCCGTCCAGGCCGGCCTCTTGAATGGCCACGATCGGATAGGCTTGTCCGGTCCTGGCACGACTTTTCTCGCGCAGCTTCGAAAATAACGCGAACAATCCCGAAACGTCGCCAGCCGACATCGAATATTTTGACATCTTCTCGCCGCTTCCCGGCGACAACGACGTGATCAACCAGGTCGAGCGACTGAGCTCCAAGGAAACGAAAATTGCGCTAAGATCAGTGCGGATGGTAGTCGGTTGTTCGGATCGTGCGGCCATAAGCATGGTCCCTCAGCATGTGTGTTATTGGCAACCACATTCTGCACCAAAAATGCCGGCTACCATCCACCCATGGGATCTCGATACGCCGCCTCTCTCAACCCGTCATCACCCAGTTTCGGCCATAGCTCCGCCCCTTCTGCACCAACCAGACCGCCGTCTCCGGCACGTCGTGCCGCATGATCAGGATGATCAGCGCGGGCACAGCGCCGAGGCCGAGCGTCACGCGCCACAGCATCTCGTGCTGCATGTCGATCAGCAGGAAGATCACGATGA
>DASRXN010000152.1:0-19553 GCA_035654135.1 Rhodocyclaceae bacterium
GTCCGGTAATCCACTTCTTCATCAACAAGGACGCCTGGGCCAAGCTGCCGAAGGAATATCAGGAGGCCTTCCAGGCCGCCGCGTACGAAGCCAATGTGACGATGATGGCCGAGTACGACCACAAGAATCCGATCGCGCTGCGCAGTCTGGTTCAGCAAGGCGTCAAGCTGAAGAGCTTTTCCCCCGAGATCATGGATGCCGCCTACAAGTCCGCCCTCGATCTCTACGCGGACGAATCGGCCAAGAACCCGCATTTCAAGAAGATCTACACCGAGTACCTCAAGTACCAGAAGACGCAGAACCAGTGGTTCAGCGTCGCGGAACTGAGGATGGATCAGTTCCTGCAGCAGCACATCAAGTAGGCAGTACAGCGCTCGAAAACAAAAGCCCCGCGGAATTCCGCGGGGCTTTTTGCTTTCCGGCCGAACGGAAGCTACTGCCCCTTGCCGGCTTCGCGAATCGCCTTGGTGATGGCGTCGTCGTCCTGCTGTTGCTGCGTGTTCCCAGGTGGCGGCGTGACCGGTGTGTTGGCCTTGTCGGCATCCTGCTGCAGCATCTGCTGGATGTCGATCTCGGCGCCACTGGCATTGGCATCGGGCGCATCGCGGCCCACCAACTGCGGGAAGGCGATCACCAAGCTGACCATGATCAGCTGGATGAGCACGAACGGTATCGCACCCCAGTAGATCTGGCCGGTCGTTACCGGCTGGGTTACCGCGCCGGTATGGATATCCTTGTAGGCCGAAGTCGGCGCCACCGAGCGCAGGTAGAACAGTGCGAAGCCGAAGGGAGGATGCATGAACGAGGTCTGCATGTTGATGCCCAGCAGCACGCCGAACCAGATGAGATCGATGCCAAGTTTTTCAGCCACCGGGCCGAGCAGCGGCACGACAATGAAAGAAAGCTCGAAGAAGTCTAGAAAGAAGGCGAGCACGAATACCAGCAGGTTCACCACGATCAGAAAGCCGACCTGGCCGCCTGGCAGATCGGTGAGCAGATGCTCGACCCACTTGTGGCCATCGACGCCGTAGAAGGTCAGGCTGAACACACGGGCACCGACCAGTATGAAGACGACGAAGGTGGTGAGCTTGGCGGTGCTGTCCATTGCCTGCTTGAGCAGGGACCACGAGAGGCGCCGGCGTACCAAGGCCATCAGGATGGCGCCGGTGGCGCCCATGGCGCCGCCTTCCGTGGGCGTGGCAATGCCAAGGAAGATGGTGCCGAGGACGAGGAAGATCAGGGCCAGCGGCGGGATCAACACGAAAGTAACCTTCTCCGCCATGCCCGAGAGCAGGCCGAGCCGGGTGATGCGGTTGACCACGGACAGGACGAAGGCGACGCCGATGCCGACCAGCATGCAGACGACGATGGTTTCGTCGAGCGGGTTGTCGGCCGGCAGGCGGAACCTGGCATAGGCGAAGGCGGCGACGACCGATACTACAGTCAGGATCAGCAGCGAGACCACGCCGGTCCTGCCACTGGGCTCGCGGAACTTGCGTGCTTCCGGCGGCAGCGCCGGCGCCCATTGCGGCTTGACAATGGTGCAGCCGAGCACGTAAAGCATATAGAAACCGGAGAGCATGAAGCCCGGTACGAATGCACCCTTGTACATGTCGCCGACCGACTTGCCGAGCTGGTCGGCCATGATGATCAGCACCAGCGAGGGCGGAATGATCTGGGCCAGCGTGCCCGAGGCTGCGATGACGCCCGAGGCCAGTCGCCGGTCGTAGCCGTAGCGCAGCATGATCGGCAGCGAGATCAGGCCCATCGAGATCACCGAGGCTGCGACAACGCCAGTGGTGGCCGCCAGCATGGCGCCGACCAGGACGACCGCATAGGCGAGGCCGCCGCGAACCGGGCCGAACAACTGGCCGATCGAGTCGAGCAGGTCCTCGGCCATGCCCGATCGCTCCAGGATCAGCCCCATGAAGGTGAAGAAGGGAATGGCCATCAGCGTGTCGTTGTTCATGATGCCGCCGAAGATCCGCTCCGGCAGTGCCTGGAAGAAGGTCGGCTGGAACAGGCCCAGTTCAATACCAAGCCAGCCGAAGATGATGCCGTTGGCAGCCAGCGAGAATGCCACCGGGAAGCCGAGCAGCAGGAAGATCACCAGCGAGGCGAAAATGATCGGCGCCATGTTGGCAACGAGAAAGGCGCTCATTGCTGGCCCCCTTTCTTGCCATCGACCATGCCCTTGTTCATGCCGACGATGTCGGCGACTTCGGGCGCCACCTGATGCTTCTTGATCTCCGCGGCTAGCTCTTCCTCCGCGCTCGGGGCCTTGATCTTTTCCAGGGGATTGGGACCCTTGCCGGTCAGGAAAGCGATGCGCTTGATCAGTTCGGAAATCCCTTGCAGCGTCAGCAGGAAGAAGCCGACCGGCATCAGCAGCCGCACCGGCCAGCGGATCAGGCCGCCCGGATTCGGCGACATCTCGCTGGAATGCCACGCCAGCGTGAAAACCGGCCAGGAAAGGTACATGGTCAACAGAACCATGGGCATCATGAACACCACGATGCCGAACACGTCGATCCAGTTTTGGGTTCGTGCTGATGTATGGCCGGCAATGATGTCAATGCGGATGTGCTCGTTCTTGAGCAGGACATAGCCGGCGCTGAGCAGAAATATCGCGGAGAACAGGTACCACTGGATTTCCAGCAGACCGTTGGAACTCCAGTCGATGCTGAAGCGCATGACGGCGTTGCCGGCGCTGATGATGACGACCAGCAGTACCAGCCAGGTGACGAGCTTGCCGATACGCAGATTGACGCCGTCGATGACGCCGGACAGCTTGAGTAGTCCTTGCATGGAGCGATCTCCTCCTCTGTCGGGAGCGCGGGTAGAATCCCGCTTCCCTTTTTTGACGCTTCCCAGCTTAATCGCTATCGCCCCCGCCTGGCTAGGCGAATGTGGAAATCCACAACCCCAGGCACATCCCTACACCCATCATGATCGTCACCCGCATTTGCATCGTCCGCCACGGCGAAACAGACTGGAACGTCGAACGGCGCATCCAGGGCCACATCGATGTGCCGCTCAATGCCGCCGGTCGGGCGCAAGCCGGCGCAGCCGCTGCCGGGCTGGTCGGGGAGGATTTCCACGCAGCCTATAGTAGCGACCTCGACCGCGCCTGGCAGACGGCGCAAGCTCTGGCCGCCGCGCGCGGGCTTGAGGTTCGAACTGCCACCGGCCTGCGCGAGCGTCACTACGGCGTATTGCAGGGGCTGACTGCGGCGGAAATCGCCGAGCGCTACCCCGATAGCCATGTCCGTTACCTGGCGCGTGATCCGGAATACAAGTTCACGACCGGCGAGAGTCTGGCTGCGTTCGCCGGGCGCATTGTCGCGGCCGTCAATGACCTCGCGGCGGCTCATCCCGGCCAGACGCTGCTGTTGGTTTCCCACGGCGGTGTACTCGACATATGCTACCGGCAGGCGACCGGACGCGATTTGTCGTCGCCGCGCGATTTCGCCATCCCCAATGCTGCCCTGAACTGGTTCGAGGTTGGAGCGGACGGCTGGCGCCTGCTGGCCTGGGCGGATCGGCGCCATCTGGAGCGGGCGCTGGAAGAATCCCCCGAATGATAAAATCGGCGTTTTCCTCCTTGCCACGAAAGCTCCGCCATGTTCTCCAAACAAAATACCCTCGCCAAGGTTGATGCCGATCTCTGGGCCGCCATCCAGGCCGAGAACCGCCGTCAGGAAGATCACATCGAGCTGATTGCCTCGGAAAACTATGTTTCCTGGGCGGTGATGGAGGCCCAGGGGTCGCAGCTGACCAACAAGTACGCCGAGGGCTATCCGGGCAAGCGCTATTACGGCGGCTGCGAGCATGTCGACGTGGTCGAGCAGCTCGCCATCGACCGCGCCAAGAAGCTCTTCGGCGCGGATTGCGCCAATGTGCAGCCGAATTCCGGTTCCCAGGCCAACCAGGCTGTGTTCATGGCCTTCCTGAAGCCGGGCGACACCATCATCGGTATGAATCTCGCGGCTGGCGGCCACCTGACGCACGGCATGGCGCTCAACATGTCGGGCAAGTGGTTCAATGTCGTGCCCTATGGCCTCGACGCCCATGAAGACATCGACTATGTTTCCCTGGAAAAGCTGGCCCATGAGCACAAGCCCAAGCTGATCATCGCCGGCGCCTCGGCCTTCGCCCTGAAGATCGACTTCGAGCGCTTCGCCAAGGTAGCCAAGGCCGTCGGCGCCGTCTTCATGGTGGACATGGCCCACTACGCCGGCCTGGTCGCTGCCGGCTTCTATCCGAATCCGGTGCCTCACGCCGACGTCGTCACTTCAACCACCCACAAGACGCTGCGTGGCCCGCGCGGCGGTTTGATCCTGATGAAAGCCGAGCACGAAAAGGCCATCAACTCGGCCATCTTCCCCGGCCTGCAGGGTGGTCCGCTCGAGCACGTGATCGCCGCCAAGGCGGTCGCCTTCAAGGAGGCGATGACCAAGGAGTTCAAGGGCTATCAGGAGCAGGTGATGGAAAACGCCATCGTCATGGCCAAGGTGCTCAAGGATCGCGGCCTGCGCATCGTCTCCGGCCGCACCGAGAGCCATGTCTTCCTGGTCGACCTGCAAGCCAAGAACATCACCGGCAAGGATGCCGAGGCCGCACTCGGCCGCGCCCACATCACTGTCAACAAGAACGCCATCCCCAACGATCCGCAGAAGCCCTTCGTCACCTCGGGCATCCGTATCGGCACGCCGGCCATGACCACGCGCGGCTTCACGGAAATCGAGGCGGAAGCAGTGGCCGACCTGATTGCCGACGTGCTCGATGCGCCGACCGATGAGGCGGTGCTGGAGCGGGTGCGCGGCGAAGTGACGGCACTCTGCCGGAAGTTCCCCGTGTACGGTGCCTGAGCGAGTTCGCCGGCGAGCGGTGCCATGAAGTGCCCCTACTGCACTGATCCGAACACCCAGGTTGTCGATACCCGGGAGAACGAGGAGGGCGACACCGTTCGCCGTCGGCGTCGCTGCCTCGCCTGCGACAAGCGTTTCACCACCTACGAGCGGGTAGAGTTGCAACTGCCGCTGGTGGTGAAGAAGAACGGCAGCCGCGTCGATTATGATCGTGACAAGATCAAGGGCAGCATGACGCTGGCCCTGAGAAAGCGGCCGGTAACCACGGAGAGCGTCGATGCCGCCATCGACCGCATCGAGGAGCGGCTGGTGACCCTGGGCGAGCGCGAGGTGGCCTCCGACCGTGTCGGCGAACTGGTAATGCGCGAGCTGAAGAAGCTCGACAAGATCGCCTACATCCGCTTCGCCTCGGTCTATCGCAATTTCGAGGATCTCGACGAGTTTTCGGATGCTATCCGCGAAGTGAAGAAGCCCCGCGTCCGTCGGCCAAAGGCAACATGATCTTCTCCGCAGCCGATCACGAGTTCATGGCACGCGCCCTGCAACTCGCGGCGCGCGGCCTCGATACCACGACACCCAATCCGCGCGTCGGCTGCGTGCTGGTGAAAGAGGGTGCGATTGTCGGGGAGGGCTGGCACGAGCGTGCCGGCGAGCCACACGCCGAAGCCCATGCCCTGAGGCAGGCTGGCGCAGCTGCCCATGGTGCCACCGCCTATGTCACGCTCGAACCTTGCTCCCATCACGGCCGTACGCCGCCCTGTGCCGACGCGCTGATCGATGCCGGCATCGTGCGCGTCGTAGCGGCCATGCGCGACCCGAATCCGCTAGTGGCGGGCGAAGGAATCGCGCGGCTGTCCCTGGCAGGCGTCGATGTCGCCAGCGGCCTGCTGGAAAATGAAGCGCGGGAACTCAACATCGGTTTCGTCTCGCGCATGGCGCGCGGCCGCCCCTGGATGCGTCTCAAGGTGGCTGCCAGCCTTGACGGCAAGACAGCGCTCAACAACGGCAAGTCGCAATGGATCACCGGGCCGGACGCACGGCGCGATGCCCAAGCCTGGCGTGCTCGCTCCTGCGCTATCCTGACTGGCATCGGCACCGTCCGTGATGACGACCCCAGCCTGACGGTACGTGATGTGCCTTGCACCCGCCAGCCGCTGCGAGTCGTGGTCGACAGCCGGCTGGCAACGCCTGCGACGGCGAAAATTCTGGTCGGCGATGGCGCCCTGATCTTTGCCGCCGTGGCAGGCACCGCTCCTGGCGCCGAGGTCGTTGTCATGCCCAACAGCGCCGGCAAGGTCGACCTCGCAGCCATGTTGCAGGAACTCGGCCGGCGCGGCATCAATGAACTGCTGGTCGAGGGCGGCATGCGTCTGAATGGTTCGCTGCTGCGCGAGGGGCTGGTCGACGAACTGCTGATCTACCAGGCGCCGATCCTGCTGGGCGATGTCGCGAGAGGGATGTTCGACTTGCCTGAACTGACCGACTTGGGTGCTGTGCAACGCTTGCGTATCGTCGATCGGCGTATCGTCGGGACTGACTTTTTCCTGCGGGCGAGACCCGACTGATCGATCAGACGTCGGGTTTCAGGCAGTAGGCGGCCTTGGCGGCCAGGTAGGTCTGCTTGATGAGGTTCTCGTCAGCGACGGGTGCGGAGAGTTGCTTCCAGTATTGGGCGCATTCGGGCCGCTCGGCGATCAATTCGGCCGTGAATTTCGCCTTGTCCGCCACCGACAACGAATGGTCTTCCGAACAGGCGGTCAATGCAGCGGCGGCCAGGCACATGAAGAAGACCGAGAGGCGCATCGCAAACTCCTCGAAAATTCAAACCCGCACACTAGCAGAATTGCCGTAATCGTTTCCGCCCACTACATGGCCCGCTGCAAGATCATCCAGTCAGACGCGAACCTCTTCCATTGGGTTGGCATGCGCTGCGTGGCGTCAGCGTGGCACCACGTGGATGCTGCCCGTGGCGAGCGCAATTTCGCGCAGGAAACAGAGCAGTCCGGCGACGAGCGCCAGCATGGCGGCGATGAACAGCGTCGCAATGACGCCGGGCATTTCGACGCCGGTGATCGAGCCGACGAACAGCGTGGCGATCACAATACAAACCAGCAGTGCGCTGCCGGTGCAGAAGCCGATGGCCCAGTGGATCATGCGCGCGCGGCGCGACAGGATGGCCATTTCCGACTGTACCGACGCGCGCGTGCCTTCGTGCGCTTCGGAGAGAATTAATTCCAGCGCGCGAAAGCGATCCACCACCCGGCCCAGGCGGTTGACCAGCACGGACAAAATCGCGCCGACACCAGTGAGCAGGAACACCGGCGCCACCGCGAGCTGGATGACATGGGCGACGCTGCTGATTCCGGAAAGCGCCTGCATAGTGGTTCCTTTCCTCTCCGCCTGGCGAAAGTCAGCCGTGGTGGTACGCCGAGCAGACGGCACAGGCCGGATCGCGCGGCACGCGGATCTGCCGCCATTCCATCGCCAGGCCGTCGAGCAGCAGCAGGCGACCGGCCAGCGATTCGCCGCAGCCGACGATCAGCTTGAGCGCCTCGGCGGCCTGCGTCGTGCCGATGATGCCGGTCAATGGCGCAAAGACGCCCATCACCGCGCAGCGTACTTCCTCGGCGTCCTCGGCTTCCGGAAACAGGCAGTGGTAGCAGGGCGCCTCCCTGCCTCTGCTGTCGAACACCGCCACCTGACCGTCGAAGCGGACGGCGGCACCGGAAACGAGCGGTTTGCCGAATTTCACGCAGGCACGGTTGATGGCGTGACGCGTCGCGAAATTGTCGGAGCAGTCGAGCACGACATCGGCGCCGGCGACCTCCTCATCCAGGCGCGAGCCAGCAAGGCGTTCCTGGAGCGGAATAACGCGACATTCGGGGTTGATGCCGGCCAGGGTTTCCCGACCCGATTCGGCCTTGGACCGGCCGACCGATTCGACGCGATGCAGGATCTGTCGCTGCAGATTGGTGAGATCGACCGTGTCGCCATCGGCGAGCACGACGGTGCCGACACCCGCCGAGGCGAGGTAGTAGGCGGCCGGGGAACCGAGACCGCCGGCCCCGACCACCAGCACGCGCGCGGCGACAAGCCGCTCCTGACCTTCGACGCCGACTTGCGGCAGCAGGATATGGCGGCTGTAGCGGAGGAGTTGCGAGTCGTCCACGCCGGGCACCCGACCTCAGCGGTCGAGGCGTAGTTCGGGCGGCGTGTCGTCGTGGTCGCCGTGCGGGTGGTGTTCCCAGGCCTTGCAGTAGACCTCGTGCGACTTCTTGATCAGCCGCTGCGGGCCGTGCATGTTGCGCAGCTGGGTGTCCTCGGAGTAATAGACCAGGGCCCGGATCAGTTTTGCGTAGAGGCCGCTTTCCAGATGGAAGCCCTCATGGCGGAGCGCCGTCTCCAGGCCCTCCATGGTGTAGTCCTCGACCTCGTACCACACCGAAAGGCTGTGCGGCAGCAGGCCCGGCGCCAGGTCCAGCCTGGCCAGGCGGGCGAGCAACATGTAGGCGCGTTCGATCTGGCCCGGCGGCAGCTTGGCGAAACGGATTTCGCGATGTTTGCGCGTGCCGGTCTGCGGCAGGAGGGGGTGGGGGCGGTGCAGCCCCCGTTCCCTGTCCCTGATCAGTCGTGCGCGTTCCGGAGTCAGTCTCATTTGGCCTGGATGATCTGCCAGGCCTTGAGCAGATTCATGGCCTGGGAAAGCTGGTAGTCGTTCTTGGAGGCGATCTCGAAGGGCGGCGTCTTGATGGCGTCTTCGTCGTCTTCCTTGGGCGCACCCTTGCCTTTGCCGTTCTTGGTCTGCGGCTTGACCGGAGCCTTGTCGACTTCCTTGGGCGGCAGCTTCTCCTTGTCGTTGTCCAGGTGGCGCTCGAGGTCAGCTTCGCGCAGGCGCTCGTGCTTGTCGCCGTTGGCGGTCTCTTCGACGATGACGTCGGGAACGATGCCCTTGGCCTGGATGGAACGCCCGTTCGGCGTGTAGTAGCGCGCCGTGGTCAGCTTGACGGCCGTGTTGTTGGACAGCGGCAACACGGTTTGCACGGAGCCCTTGCCGAACGTCTGGGTACCCATGACGACGGCACGCTTGTGATCCTGCAGCGCACCGGCAACGATCTCGGAGGCCGAAGCCGAGCCGCCGTTGACCAGCACGACGAGAGGAATCGTCTTGGCTGCGGCTGGCACATCCTTCAGGAAGTCATCCTTGCGGCCGCGCAGATAGTCTTCGGTGCTGGCGATGTACTTGCGCTTGGCATCTTCGGTGCGGCCGTCGGTAGAGGTGATCAGCGTCTTCGGCGGCAGGAAAGCGGCGGCGACACCGATGGCGCCGTGGAGCAGGCCGCCCGGGTCGTTGCGCAAGTCGAGCACCAGGCCCTTGACCGGTTCCGGCTTGCCATCCTTGTCCTTCTCCTTGAACAATTTGTCCAGGTGGCGGGCCACGTCGGCGGCGGTCTCCTCCTGGAACTGGGTGACCCGCAGATAGGCGTAGCCGGGCTCGACAGTCTTCGACTTGACGCTCTGCACCTTGATCTTGTCGCGCACAATGACAAACTCAAGCGGCTTGCCTTCGCCCTTCCTGGCCACGGTCAGCTTGATGGAGGTCTTCGGCTTGCCGCGCATCTTCTTGACGGCATCGGCCAGCGTCATGCCCTTCACCGGCGTGTCGTCGAGCTTGATAATCAGGTCGCCGGCCTTGATGCCGGCGCGGTCGGCGGGCGTGTCCTCGATGGGCGAGACGACCTTGACGAAGCCGTCTTCCATGCCGACTTCGATGCCGAGGCCGCCGAATTCGCCCTGCGTGCTGACCTGCAGGTCCTTGAAGGAGTCGGCGTCGAGATAGGCCGAATGCGGGTCGAGATTCGACAGCATGCCGCTGATCGCATAGGTGATAAGCTTCTTGTCCTCGATGGGCTCGACATAGCCCTGCTTGATGGCGCCGAAAACATCGGCGAAAGTGCGCAGTTCCTCTATCGGCAAGGGCGCCGCGGCGTCCTTCTGGGCGACAGCCGAGTAATTGACGCTGATCAGAACGCCGGCGACGAGGCCGACGAAAACGAGACCGGCTTGTTGCAACTTGCTGCGCATGGATGCTCCATCGATGATGGCTGTCAGCGCAGGCTTACCCAGCGGAGCGGGTCGAACGCCTGTCCCTGATGCCTGAGTTCAAAGTATAAACCCGATTCCGGGTTGCCGCCGCTGTTGCCGACAGTGGCGACGACCTCGCCGGGCCTGACAGTCTGCCCTGTTTCCTTGATCACCGACTGGTTGTTGCCATAGACCGACAGGAAGCCGTCGCCATGGTCGATGACCAGCAGGTTACCGAAGCCGCGCAGCCAGTCGGCATAGACCACCTGGCCGGCGGCGATGGCCTTTACTTCGACGCCTTCGGCTGCACGGATGAACAGCCCCTTCCAGGTCGTGCCGCCTTCCGGCCGCGGCTTGCCGAAGCGGCTGGCGATGTCGCCTCGCACGGGCAGGTGCAACCGGCCTCGTAACGCGGCGAAGGCGCCGACCGCCTGCGCGGGATCCGGCGTTCGCTCGTTCTGCAACGCCGGCGTCCGCGGTTTGCCAGGGTGTGTCTTCACCGGCCGTTTGACGATCCTGCTCAGCCCCTCGATCAATCGGGCCAGCCGCTTCTCGTCCTTCTGCAGGGTGCCGATTTCCCGTCGTTGCGCCTTGATCTTGTCGGCCGTGCGGGCCAGTAGCACATGGCGCTGCTTCTGCTGATCGATCAGCGCGGTGCGGGCCTGCTGCTGCCTCAGTTCGATCGCTACCAGGTCGGCGTTCTTTTCGCGCGCGGCGGCGGTCAGCCGCTTCTTCTCGCCGGCCTTGGCGCGTAGATCGGCGATCAGTTCGGCCTTGGCCTGCGAGAGACGTTTGAGGAAGTGATAGTCGAGAGCCGCCTGGTTGGGATCGCGGCCGGCCAGCAGCAGGTGCAGGGCATCGGTTTCGCCACGCGTGTGGTGGCGGTAGAGGAGGCGCGCGAGTTGGCCCTGCTGCGCTTCGGTTTGCTCGGCGAGTCGCCGCGCCTGACTTTCGAGTTCCCTGATCTCGCCCTGCACGGTAGTGCGCTGATCGGCGAGTTGGCGCAACTTTCGATTGACATCGGAAATGGCCGATTCGGTTTCGCGCAACTGATCGGCAGCGTAAGCGCGGGATTCCTCGCTTTTCGCCAGGTCGCGGCGCAGGGCCTCGATGCGGCCCCGCAGTTCGCCCTGCTGTTCCTTGAGTTCGGCTTTTTGTGCCGCTGCCGGCGCAGCGATGGCGGCCCAGGGCAACAGGGCTGCCAGGCAGGCACCGATGATGGCGCCGTTACTTGGCCTTGCCCTGGTTGGCAACCGCTTCCATCGCCTTCTTGATCGCCTCCTCGTCGCCCAAGTAGTAGCTCTTAATGGGCTTGAGGTTGGCATCCAGCTCGTAGACGAGCGGCTGGCCGGTGGGGACGTTGAGGCCGACGATGTCCTGATCGGAGACGTTGTCCAGATATTTGATCAGTGCCCGCAAGCTGTTGCCGTGGGCGGCAACGATGACGCTCTTGCCGGATTTGACGGCGGGGGCGATGGTTTCGTGCCAGTAGGGCAGGAAGCGATTGACGGTGTCCTTGAGACACTCGGTCTTGGGGAACTCGCCGCGCGCCAGGCCGGCATAGCGGGGATTGTCGGCTTCCAGGCGCGGATCATTGTTGGTCAGCGCCGGCGGCGGCGTGTCATAGGAGCGGCGCCAGATCTTGACCTGGTCTTCGCCGAACTTGACGGCAGTCTCGGCCTTGTTGAGGCCCTGGAGCGCGCCGTAATGGCGTTCATTGAGACGCCAGGAGTGGTGAACCGGAATCCACATCCGGTCCATTTCCTCCAGTGTCAGCCAGAGGGTCTTGATGGCGCGTTTCAGCACCGACGTATAGGCGACATCGAAGGCAAAACCGTTTTCCTTCAGCAGCCTTCCGGCCATCCCGGCTTCGGCGAGGCCTTTTTCGGTCAGGCCGACATCGGTCCAGCCGGTGAAGCGGTTTTCCTTATTCCAGACGGATTCTCCGTGGCGGAGGAGGACGAGCTTGTACATGATGGGATATTGGCAGGACCGGTGGGGCGAAGGCTGCGAATAATAAGACCAATCGCCGCAGCGCAAAAACAGTATTCTATAATATTTAGATTGTCCGGAATGCCAAAGGGGGGACGGAGGATGGACAGCACTGCCATTCGTGACTTGATTGAAAAGAAGGAACAGATCGAGACGGCTGCCCGTTCGCTGAAGGCGATCTCCCATCCGCTGCGTCTCAAGATTCTCTGCGTGGTCGGAGACCAGGAAGTCTGCGTGCAGGACATCGTCGATGCCGTCGGCACTTCGCAGAGCAACATCTCGCAACACCTCGGCATCCTGCGCGACAAGGGCGTCCTGCAGACCCGCAAGGATGCCAATCGCGTGTATTACCGGGTCGCCGACCCACGCACGCTGCAGTTGATCGTGCTGATGCGCGAGGTATTCTGCGGCGTTCCCGGATTCAAGAACTGAGAGGCATCGATGGACTTCGTGCAGCAAAACATCATGTGGGTCATGGCGGCCGTGGTCAGCGGCGCCATGTTGATCGCTTCGTTCGTGCGCGGTGGTGGCAAGGGCATCTCGGTAACCGAGGCGACCCTGCTGATCAACCGTGAGGATGCGCTGGTGCTCGACGTGCGCGAAACCCACGAATGGACCTCCGGGCACATTCCCAATGCCCGCCATGTCGCGCTCGGGCAGTTGGCGAAGCACATGAGCGAACTGGAAAAGTTCAAGGGCAAGCCGGTGATTGTCTGCTGCGCCAGCGGCAATCGCTCCTCGTCGGCCTGCGGGACGCTGAACCGTGCCGGTTTCGAGCGGGTGTTCAACCTTTCCGGCGGCATTGGCGCCTGGACGGGCGCCGGGCTGCCGGTAACCACCAAAGGCTGAGACCGGTATGCTACGCATCGTCATGTACTGCACCGCTGTCTGCCCCTACTGCGTGCGCGCCGAACAGTTGCTGAAGCGCAAGGGCGTGGCCGAAATCGAGAAGATCCGTGTCGATCTCGATCCGGAGCGCGGTGAGGAAATGACTGCCCGCACCGGCCGTCGTACCGTGCCACAGATTTTCATCGGCGACACCCACGTCGGTGGCTGCGACGACCTGCACGACCTCGACCGGCAGGGCAAGCTCGATCCGTTGCTGGCTGCCTGAACCGCTGGCCCGGCGAGCCTGGGGTAGAATCGGCGCTCTTCGACACTCCACTATTTGATCCGTCATGAGCGACCAGCAACCGGTTTTCAGCATCGAGAAGATCTACGTCAAGGACCTTTCGCTCGAGCTACCCAATGCGCCACAGTGCTTCCTCGAACGCGACTCGGCACAGATCGCCGTTCAAATGGGCTCGTCAGGCACGGCGGTCGGCGAGGGCACCTTCGAGGTCGTGCTGACGGTCACCGTCACCGCCAAGATTGGCGACAAGACCCAGTTCCTGATCGAAGTGGCCCAAGCCGGCATCTTCGTCATCCAGAATGTTCCCCAGGAAGAGATCGAACCCATCGTCGCCGTGGCATGCCCGAACATTCTCTTTCCCTATGCACGCGAGTCGGTTTCCGACGCGGTCGTGCGCGCCGGTTTCCCGCCCGTGCTGCTGGCCCCGGTCAATTTCGAGTCGATCTACCGGCAAAGGTTGGAATCGGAGCAGCGTCCCCATGAGGTATCCGTTCAGTAAGGCCATGCGGCGCCTGGCGACATTGGCGGCCGGCATGCTGGTGGCGGGTACCGCCGCCGCGCTCGACTACCGTTCCGTCGTCGAACCGGCGCTGCTTTACGATGCACCGTCCCAGCAGGCCAAGCCGCTGTTCGCCATTGCTCGCGGCACGCCAGTCGAGGCCGTCGTCACGCTCGACGCCTGGGTCAAGGTGCGCGATGCCAAAGGAGAGCTGGCCTGGATCGAAAAACGGCTGCTGTCCGAGAAGCACAATGTGATGGTCAAGGTCGATCGTGCCCAGGTGCGTGCACAGGCCGACGACAATGCACACACGGTGTTCGAAGCCGAAAGGGACGTACTGCTGGAGTTGGTCGGGCCGGGGCCCGCCGGCTGGGTCAGGGTGAAGCATCGCGACGGCGCGCAGGGCTTCGTCAAGGCCACCCAGGTCTGGGGCCTGTGATTCCATGAAGGTTGCGGTGCTTGGTGCCGGCGCCTGGGGCACGGCCCTGGCCTTGGCATTTTCCGGCCGCCATGCGGCTCGGCTGTGGACCTGGCAGGTCGAGCATGCCGAGGCCATGAATGCGGCTCGGGAAAACGTTGAGTTTCTGCCCGGTCATGCCTTTCCCGATGGTCTATTGGTCAGCAGCGACGCCGAGGCAATTCTCGACGGCAGCGACCTCGCCATCATCGCCACGCCCATGGCCGGGCTGCGCGGAACCGCCGGCCTGCTCCGGCAGTCGGGCCTTCCCTTCCTCTGGGTCTGCAAGGGACTGGAAGCGGGTACCGGTCTGCTGCCGCACCAGGTGGTCGGCCAGACGGCGCCGACGGCAACCTGCGGCGCACTCACCGGCCCCAGCTTTGCGGAGGAAGTCGCCAAGGGTCTGCCGACTGCCATCACGCTGGCTTCAAGAGATATCGATTTTGCCACCCACATGGCCGAGGCTTTGCATACACCCCGCCTGCGCCTGTACGCGAACGACGATATCATCGGTGCCGAGGTCGGCGGTGCGGTGAAGAACGTGCTGGCGATTGCCACCGGCATTTGCGACGGACTTGGCCTGGGCCTCAACGCCCGTGCCGCCCTGATGACCCGCGGTCTGGCCGAGATCACCCGCTTTGGCGTTGCACTCGGCGCGAAACGGGAAACCTTCATGGGGCTGGCCGGTCTCGGCGACCTGATTCTCACCTGCACGGGCGATCTCTCGCGCAACCGGCGCGTCGGCTTGGCGCTCGCTTCCGGCCAGTCGCTCGATGCCTTTCAGCGGGAACTGGGTCACGTCGCCGAGGGCGTTTTGACGACCCACGAGGTTACGCGCCGGGCGGCGAGCCTTGGCGTCGAGATGCCCATCACGGAAGCAATCTGCGCCGTACTCGACGGCCGCATCAAGGCTGCCGACGTGGTCGCCCTCCTCATGGGTCGCGACACCAAGGCAGAATAGCCGTTCGCTATTGCCCGCCAGCGAAACCCTGTTGCCGCCAGGCTTCGAACACCACCACGGCGACCGAATTCGACAGGTTGAGGCTTCGATTCCCTGGCACCATCGGCAGGCGCAGCCGCCGTTCGGGTGGAAACTCGGCCAGCATGTCTGCCGGCAGGCCGCGCGATTCCGGCCCGAAGACGAAGCCATCCCCCGGCTGGAATCGCGGCCCGTCGTGACGGATTTCGCCTCTGGTGCTGACGGCGAACAGACGATTGGCCGCCAGCGACGCCCGGCATTCATGCCAGCTGTCATGCACTTTCATGGTGGCGAATTCTGCGTAATCGAGGCCGGCGCGGCGCAGCGACTTGTCGTCGATGTCGAACCCAAGCGGCCTGATCAGGTGCAGCGTGGCGCCGGAATTGGCGGCCAGCCGGATGACGTTGCCGGTGTTGGGCGGGATCTCGGGCTCGAACAGGATGATGTGGAACATTGGCTGCAGTTTCTCGTTTAGGATGCCGGCCAGTCTATTGGCAAAGTGACGGTCATGGCGCGTAGCGATCCGGCAGAACTGGCAATGTTGCGCCTGGAGGCGCGGCGGTTTGTTTCGCGCTGTGAAGTGCAGGCAGCCCTGATCCAGCGAGCGGATACGCTGCGCGAACTGTCGAGACTGGCCATGGTCGCTTTGCCATATCGCGTCGCCGAAGACTATGCCTGTCGAGACGCACAGCGCCGCGTCGCCCTGACTGCCGAGGACCGCGCCAAGCAGCTCATCCAGGAGCAGATTCAGCACTATCTGCGGGCGGAAGCGGAGCAGCACGACAAACTGAAGGGCCAACTGGCGGAAGACTGGGGGAATCTGACCGGTTCTCTCAGCCATCTGCGTACCTGGGCGCAGGGAAAACTGCTGGTGGCCGAACAGGCGCGCTGAGGCGCCGGCAGCCTTTTCTGCCCGTTCGGCTAAATTGATGCTGTTTTCTGCCGATAAATCACGGTATTGCAACAAATGTCCCGTGTTTTCCTTCGCGTTGGGACTTTTCGGATATCGGAGATGAGTCGGCCGCCGCAACGCATCCGTCTTGGTGATTTGTTGATTCAGCAGGGGCTGCTCAGCGACGAGCAGCTCGCGCTGGCGCTCGCCGAGCAGAAGCGTAGCGGCCGCAAGCTCGGTCGCATCTTCGTCGACAGCAACTATGTCACCGAGGATGGCATTGCCAAGGCACTCGCCCGCCAGTTGCGGGCGGAGTTCGTCGATCTGCGCAACTTCCAGTTGCGACCGGAACTGATCAAGCTCCTGCCCGAGGCGCCGGCGCGCCGCTTCCGCGCCATCGTGCTCGACGAGCAGGCTGGCCTGCTGCGGGTCGGTTTTGCCGACCCGACCGATATCACGGCCTACGACGAGGTGTCGCGCCTCGTCAAGCGGGACATCGAGCTGGTCGTCGTCATCGAAAGCCAGCTCGTTCCACTGCTCGACCGCGTCTATCGTCGCACCGAGGAAATTACCGGGCTCGCCAAGGAACTGACTCAGGAAATGGGCGATCTGCCGGTCGAGTTCGGCTCGGTGCTCGGCCTGACGCCGGGCGCCGAGGACGCACCGGTGGTCAAGCTGCTCAATACGGTGTTCGAGGAAGCCCTGAAGATGCGGGCCTCGGACATCCACGTCGAACCGCAGGAAAAATCGCTGATCATCCGCTTCCGCATCGACGGCGTGCTGCACGTGCAGACCGAGGCGGATGCCAAGATTGCCACGGCGCTCGTGTTGCGGCTGAAGCTGATGTCGGGCCTGGACATTTCGGAGAAGCGCCTGCCGCAGGATGGCCGCTTCGCCATCCAGTTGCGCAGCACGCCGGTCGATGTGCGGATTTCCACCATGCCGACCCAGTTCGGCGAATCGGTGGTCATGCGTCTGCTGGTGCAGAACGCGACGCTGATGGATCTGGCCCGATTGAACATGCCGCCACGGGTGCTCGATCGTTTTCGTACTGCCATCCATCGGCCTTCGGGCATCGTGCTGGTGACCGGCCCCACGGGTTCCGGCAAGACGACCACGCTGTACGCGGCGCTGAACGAACTCAACACGCCGGAAAAGAAGATCATCACCGTCGAGGATCCGGTCGAATACAGGCTGCCCGGCCTCAATCAGGTGCAGGTGCACGAGAAGATCGACCTCAGCTTTTCCCGTGTGTTGCGCAGCACCCTGCGCCAGGACCCGGACATCATCCTGGTGGGCGAAATGCGCGACCAGGAAACCGCCGAAATCGGCATGCGCGCGGCGATGACCGGCCACATGGTGCTGTCGACGCTGCACACTAACGATGCGCTATCGACGCCGATCCGCCTGCTCGACATGGGCGTGCCCCGCTACATGGTGGCGCTGTCGATCCAGCTGGTGCTGGCCCAGCGGTTGATCCGGGTGATCTGCGGCAACTGTGCCGAGCCGCACACGCTGGCGCCGCACGAGCACGAATGGCTGCGCTACGAACTCGGCGATCGGGTGGATGGGTTCCGCTATCAGCAGGGCCGCGGCTGCGCGCATTGCGCCAACACCGGCTACCAGGGGCGCCAGGCCATTTACGAATTCCTGGAAATGACCAATGCGCTGGTGGAAGCGGTGAATCATGGCGATCCCAACGAGTTCATTAGGATCGGCCGCGAGCAGATGGCCGGCAACACGCTGCGACGGGATGCCGTCCGGATGGTGACCGAGGGTAGGACCACCGTGGAAGAGGCCATGCGCATTTCCAGCCAGATCGACGAGGAATAGACCTTGTCCGCCTTCGCCTATCGCGGTCGCAATTCCACAGGGGAGTCCGTCCAGGGCGTGCTCGAAGGCAACACCGCCGCCGCCGTCGCCGACATGCTGTTCGGCAGCGGCGTAACGCCGCTCGAAATCAAGCCGGCGCCTGCCGGGGCTGTGGAAAAGAAGACTGCTGCCGATACCGGCGGTGCCATTGCACTGTTTGCTGAAAAGATCGGCCACGTCGACATCCTCCTGTTCACTCGCCAGCTTTACACCCTGCTGAAGGCCGGTGTGCCGATCATGCGCGCCCTGGCGGGCTTGCAGGAGTCCAGCCAGAACGGCGCCATGAAGACGATGCTCGGCGACGTGCGTCAAAGTCTCGATAGCGGCCGCGAACTGTCCGTCTCCCTGGCGCGCCATCCGACGGCGTTCTCGAACTTCTACCTCTCGATGGTACGCGTCGGCGAAATGACCGGCCGCCTGGAAGAAATCTTCCTGCGCCTGTTCGATCACATGGAGTTCGAGCGCTTCATGCGCGAGCAGGTCAAATCCGCCCTGCGCTATCCGAGCTTCGTCGTCATCGCCATGGCGGTTGCCCTGTTCGTCGTCAATGTCTGGGTCATCCCCACCTTCGCCAAGGTGTTCCAGGGCTTCAACGCCGAGTTGCCGGCGGTGACGCGCGTGCTGATCGGTTTCTCGGAATTCACCGTCGCCTGGTGGCATTTCATCGTCGGCGGGGTGATCGTGGCGGCGTTCGCTTTCCGGGCCTGGATAGGCACACCGCGTGGCCGCTACCTGTGGGACAAGACGAAGTTGCGCATCCCGGTCGCCGGCAAGATCATCCGCAAGGCGACGCTGGCTCGCTTTGCGCGCAGTTTCGCCCTCGCCCTGCGCTCCGGCGTGCCCCTGATCCAGGCGCTGACCACGGTGGCGCAGACCGTCGATAACGCCTTCATTGTCGAGAAGGTCGAGCACATGCGCGACGGTGTCGAGCGCGGCGAAACGATCCTGCGCTCGGCCATCGGCACCGGCGCCTTTACGCCTATGGTGTTGCAAATGATCGCCGTCGGCGAGGAGTCCGGCACCATCGACGAGATGATGGAAGAAATCGCCGGCATGTACCAGAGCGAGGTTGAGTATGAACTCAAGACGCTGTCGCAGCAGATCGAGCCCATCCTCATCGTCCTGCTCGGCGTGCTGGTGCTGGTGCTGGCGCTGGGCATCTTCCTGCCGATCTGGGATCTGGGCAAGGTGGCGATGAAGAAATGAAGACTAAATTCACACGCCAATCCGGTTTTACGCTGATGGAACTGATCGTCGTCATCGCCATCATCGCGATACTGGCGGCGGTGGCGCTGCCGCGCCTGATCGATGCCCAGCACGACGCCCGCGCCGCCAAGGCCAGGGCGATCCATGGCGCGCTGCGCTCGGCGATGGCCCTGGCCCGCGCCCGCTGCGAGCTCGATCTCGCCAGCAGCGCGCCTCCGACAGGCAACGATTGCCGCAGCGTGCCACCCGTGGTTGTCATGGACGGCCACCCGGTACGAATCGTCGATCATTTCCCGGCGGCGAGCGCCGACGGTATCGATGTGGCAGCGGACATCAACCTCGCGGCCGATGGCTTGACGGCCAGGAACGGCATCGACACCAACAGCCTGGGGCTGGCCGTGCCCAGTCGCGTGTTTGAAGTCAGTGGTGGCAGCGCGCCGAATTGTCGCGTGACGTATCTGGAGGCAAGTCTCCAGGGGGGCACTGTCGTCGGCGCGGAAGCCAGCGTCGTCGTCGACGGCTGCTGATTGAGTTTATTATTCCTTTAGTAATATCAGTCCAACTACGGAGG
>DASRXN010000153.1:0-3074 GCA_035654135.1 Rhodocyclaceae bacterium
GTCGACGACGCGCCATGCCTCGGCGCGGCCGCCCTTCACCTCGAAGGAGAGGATGGCGCCGCCGCTGGCCTGCTGGCGCGTGGCGAGTTCGTGCTGGGGATGTGATGGCAGGCCGGGATAGAACACTCGTTCGACCTTGGGCTGCGCCTCAAGCCACCGCGCCAGCTCGAGAGCGCTGGCCGATTGCGCCTGCATGCGGATCTTCAGCGTCTCCAGTCCTTTGAGGATGACCCAGGCGTTGAACGGCGACAGCGTCGGACCGGCAGTGCGCAGGAACTTGAACACTTCCTCGGTGAGCACCTTCGGCCCGCACACGGCGCCACCCAGCACCCGTCCCTGACCGTCGAGATACTTGGTTGCCGAATGGATCACGAGGTCGGCGCCGAGTTGCAGCGGCCGCTGGAGTATCGGTGTGCAGAAGCAGTTGTCCACCGCCAGCAGCGCGCCACCGCCATGCGCCACCTGGGCGAGGGCGGCGATGTCGAAAACCTCGGTGAGTGGATTGGACGGCGTTTCGATGAACACGAGTTTCGTGTTCGGCTTCAGGGAGGCACGAAAGCTTTCCGGTCGCGTGCCGGCAACGAAAGTGGTCTCGATGCCGAAGCGCGGCAGGATATTGCCGAACAGCTGCTGCGTGGCGCCGAACAGGCTGCGCGAGGTGACGACGTGATCGCCGGCCTTGAGCAGCGCCATCACCATCGACAGGATCGCCGCCATGCCGCTGGCCGTGGCGATGCAACCCTCGGCGCCTTCGAGGGCGGCGAGGCGCTCTTGCATGACGGCCACCGTCGGGTTGGAGAAGCGGGCGTACACCATGCCCTCCGCCTCGCCCGAGAAGCGCGCCGCCGCCTGGGCCGCATTCTTGAAGACGAAACTGGACGTCAGATAAAGCGCCTCGGCATGCTCGCCGAACTGACTGCGCTCCTGCCCGGTGCGAACAGCCAGGGTGTCGAGTCGGTACTTGTCAGTCATTGGCAGGAATGAGATTGAGGTCGAGCTGGGCGCCGTCGCTGTCGTCGTGCAAACCCCTGGATGGCTTGTCGCGTGCCAACTCGATACTCGCCAGGTACTCGGCCGACACGTCGCCGGTGATGTACTGACCGTCGAAGCAGGAGCAGTCGAAATGGGTAATGGCGGGATTGATGGCGCGCACGGCCGCCTTCAGCGCGTCGAGATCCTGGTAGATCAGCGCATCGGCGCCGATCTCGCGGCAGATTTCATCGTCGGTACGGAAGGCGGCGATCAGTTCAGAACGGGTCGGCATGTCGATGCCATATACATTCGGGAAGCGCACCGGCGGGCTGGCGGAGGCGAAGTAAACCTTCTTGGCGCCGGCCTCGCGCGCCATCATGATGATTTCCCGGCTGGTGGTGCCGCGCACGATGGAGTCGTCCACCAGCAGCACGTTCTTGCCGCGGAATTCCTGGGCGATGGCGTTGAGCTTCTGGCGCACGGATTTCCGGCGCACGGCCTGGCCGGGCATAATGAAGGTGCGGCCGATGTAGCGGTTCTTGACGAAGCCCTCGCGGTAGGGAAGGTTGAGCCGGGTGGCCAACTCCATCGCCGCGTGCCGGCTGGAATCGGGAATGGGGATCACCGAATCGATGGCCAGATGCGGCATGGTGTGCTGGATCTTGTCGGCGAGAAACTCGCCCATCTTGACGCGCGTTTCGTAGACCGAAATGCCATCCATCAGCGAGTCCGGGCGGGCCAGATAGACATACTCGAACATGCACGGAGCATGCATGGTGCGCTCGGCGCACTGGCGGCTGACGAAGTTGCCCTGGCGGTCGATCAGCACCGCCTCGCCAGGCTCGACGTCGCGCAGGAACTTGAAGCCCAGGGTGTCGACGGCGACACTCTCCGAGGCCACCAGATATTCGGTTCCCGCGGGTGTCTCGTTCTTGCCGATCACCAGCGGCCGGATGCCGTAGGGATCGCGGAAGGCCAGCAGGCCGTAGCCGGCGATCATCGCCACCACGGCGTAGGCCCCCTTTACGCGGCGATGCACGCCGGCGACTGCCTTGAAGATGGTTTCCGCGTCGACCTGGTACTTCGTGGATGCTGCCTGCAGCTCATGCGCCAGCACATTGAGCAGCACCTCCGAATCGGAGTTGGTGTTCATGTGGCGCAGGTCCTGCAGGAACATGTCGCGCTTCAGTTGGTCCGCATTGGTCAGATTGCCGTTGTGCGCCAGAATCAGACCGAAGGGCGAATTGACGTAGAAGGGCTGGGCCTCGGCGGCGTTGTAGGCGGAACCGGCGGTGGGATAGCGGCAATGACCGATGCCCCAGTTGCCCGGCAGGTTGCGCATGTTGCGGGTGCGAAACACGTCGCGCACCAGGCCGGGACCCTTGTGCATGTGGAAACGCCCGTCCTCTTCGGTAGCGATGCCGGCGGCGTCCTGGCCGCGGTGCTGAAGCACCTGCAGGCCATCGTAGAGGAGCTGATTTACCGCCGTGGTCGCAACCACGCCCAATATGCCGCACATGTTTACACCACCCTACCTGTAACGAATCCTCTTTGCCACTTCCGCCGGCAGCCACGGCTTGGCGGCGATCACCGCCGTCTCCAGCGCCGGCGCCAGCGAGGCGTCCCGCCACCACTGACTTTTCGGCAGCGCGGTCATCCCTGCCACCAGCACCACCGCCAGAACGATCAGGGCGCCCCGGGCGATCCCGAATCCGGCCCCCAGCAGACGATCGACCAAACCCAGGCCAACCGCCCGCAACAGCGTCGACAATAGCCATCGGGCGACGGCAAACAACACCAGCACGCCCACGATCACGACGACGAAGCCCACAGCGTAGCGCAAGGCCGGCTCGGCTACCACACCGGCGAACCAGCCGCCGGCCAGTCCTGCCCAGGCCCTTGCCGCCAGGAACGCCGCCACCCAAGCCGCCAGCGCCAGCACTTCGCCCACCACGCCGCGCCACAGCCCCAACAGCGACGAGGCGGCAATTACGCCCAGCACCGCGTAGTCGAAAACCGTCACTTACTTCTGCGCAACCGTACCGTCGACGCCGATTTTCCGAATCTTCGCCTTCGCCTGCTCCGCGGCATCTCGGCTCTTG
>DASRXN010000154.1:0-3556 GCA_035654135.1 Rhodocyclaceae bacterium
CCTCATCACGACGCTGGACCTCAACGCCAGGCGCCGTGATGGCATAACCGATACCCGCATCGTTGTCCGCGACACTGACACCAAGAACTTTCTGGCGAATCAGAAAGACGTGAACCGACTTTACTCGGCCTATGTCGAACAGACAGACCGTCGCCTCGGCTATTTTATCCGTGCCGGCCGCCAGACGCCGACCGGCGGCGGAGTGCTCGAGCGCTTCGACGGCCTCAACGTCGGTTACAACGTCAATGATCGCTGGCGGGTCAACGGCGTCGCCGGTTATCCGGTCGAATTCATGTCGCCGTACAAGAAGGACTTCTATGGCGTCAGCGTGGATATGCAACCCCAGTTTGGCGAGATCGGTTTAAGCACCTATTTCCTGAAACAGAACATGGAAGGTGTGGTCAATCGCGAAGCGGTTGGACTCGAAACACGGTATTTCGATCCGAATACGACGCTCTACGGAATGGTCGATTACGATGTCGCCTACAAGGGGCTCAACATCCTGATGTTCCAAGGAAATTACCGCGCCGACATCGGTACCAATTACTTTACATACTACGACCATCGAAAGGCGCCGCCCTACGGCCTGACCAACGCACTTCCGGGTATTCCCGGTCTGTCGATCAAGGATGCGATTGCCACCCTGGGCCTTGAACAGGTGCGCGCCGACGCCAAGGCGCTGACCGCGACGTCGGACATGCTCGCCGTCGGTCTCACGCATCCCTACTCGCCTCGCTGGCTACTTGGCGCGGATTACCGCGCAGCCGCCATCTCGAGCACGCAGGCCACCGCCACCGTACCGGCGATGCCAGGCTCGGGTACCAACCACGTTTTCAGCGTCCAGGCCATCGGTAACAACCTGTGGGCCGCCAACGATGTCGGCGTCCTCAACGGCAGCTACATTCTCGGGTCGAACTACAGGGGCGAGGCACTGGGCGGAAACTACGTCTTCCTCTACGACGATGCCTGGCGCCTGGACGGTAACTTACGCTACTACACGCAAAAGGACGACCAGGACCAGAAGCAGGTGAGAATTTCGCCTTCCTTCAAGGTTTCGTATCGATGGAAGTGGGTATCGCTCGAAGGCGAAGTCGGTGCCGAAGATGTCCGTGTCGACGGTCCGCTCAGGACCGAGCGTTCGAACCGCAAGTACATCTTCCTCGGTTACCGCGTTGATCTCAGGTAATCGCCGTTTCCGCTTTTCCTTCGGTTTGCCAGAAGTAACCCTTACTCCGTGATTCCGGAAGTCGCCCATTTCGCCCTGATCCTGTCGCTTTGCGTCGCCCTGTCCCAGGCGACGCTGCCGCTGGTCGGCGTCGCCCGCGGCAATGGCGCAATGATGGCCTATGGCCGCATCGCAGCCTACCTGCAGGGCGCGCTGATTGCCGTCGCCTTCTTTGGCCTGATGTGGAGCTTCTTCCGTAACGATTTCTCCGTGCTTTACGTCGCGGGCCATAGCAACTCGGCGCTGCCCCTCGTCTACCGGCTGACCGCAGTCTGGGGCGGGCACGAGGGCTCGATACTTCTGTGGGTGCTGGTCCTCGGTATCTGGTCGGCGGCCGTAGCCCTCTTCGGTGGCAAGCTGCCACCGTCGTTGCTGGCGCGGGTGCTGGCCGTCATGGGCGCGATTGCCGCCGGTCTGATCGCCTTCATTCTGTTCACCTCGAATCCATTCGAGCGCCTGATACCGCCGGCGCCCGACGGCCGGGATCTCAATCCCCTGCTGCAGGATCCGGGCATGGTGATCCACCCGCCTCTGCTGTACTTCGGCTATGTCGGATTTTCCGTCGTCTTCGCCTTCGCTGTTGCCGCCCTGCTCGAAGGCCGTTTCGATGCCGCCTGGGCCCGCTGGACCCGGCCCTGGACCATCGCCGCATGGTGCTTTCTCACCTTGGGCATCGCCCTCGGCAGTTACTGGGCCTACTACGAACTCGGCTGGGGCGGCTGGTGGTTCTGGGACCCGGTGGAGAACGCCTCGTTCATGCCCTGGCTGGTCGGTACCGCCCTGCTGCATTCCCTCGCCGTCAGCGACAGGCGAGGCGAACTGAAAGCATGGACGCTGCTGCTGGCCATTCTTGCTTTCGCGCTTTCGTTGCTTGGCACTTTCATGGTCCGCTCCGGCGTGCTGACCTCGGTACATGCTTTCGCCACCGATCCTAGGCGCGGCGTGTTCATCCTCGCCCTCCTGGCGGTCGTAACCATCACGGCCATGAGCCTGTTCGCCTGGCGGGCGCCGCTACTGGTCAGCCGGCGGCGCCTGTCACTGTTCTCCCGCGAAGGATTGCTGCTGATTGGCAACGTGTTGCTGCTGGTCGCCGCCGGCAGCGTGCTACTCGGTACGCTGTACCCGCTGATTCTCGATGCATTGGGGCAAGGCAAGATATCCGTCGGCCCACCCTACTTCGAGACCGTGTTTGCGCCCATGATGGTGCCGGTGATGCTCCTCGCCGGCGTCGGCGCCATGGCGCGATGGCAGAGCGTGTCGCCTGCGACCCTGACAAGACAGGTCATGTCGCCAGCGGTTCTGGCCTTGCCTGTCGGATTGGCTCTGTCATGGTTGCTCGGCGCCTGGCGACCACTGACTTTCGCGGGCTATGTTCTTTGCGCCTGGGTCGGGATGACTTCCGCCAACCAGGCATGGCAACTGATCACGGAAAAGCGTCGTCCGTCGTTGTCGACCATCGGCATGTTGCTGGCACACTTCGGACTAGCCGCCTTCATCTTTGGCGTTACCACGGTCAAGAGTTACGAATCGGTGGAAGAACTGCGCATGGCCGTCGGCGACACCGCCAGCTTGTCAGGCTACAGCTTTCGTTTGAACGCCCTCGACGACATGCAGGGCCCCAACTATGTCACCACGCGGGCGGACTTCGAGGTTGCTCGCGAGGGACGCACCTGGCACCTGTTCCCCGAAAAGCGGGTTTATCAGGTCCAGCAGCTGCCCATGACCGAGAGTGCCATCGACTCAAGCCTTCGGCGCGACATCTACGTCGCCCTCGGCGAACCGCTGGCGGATAACGTCTGGGGTGTGCGCCTGCAGGTCAAGCCGTATGTCGTCTGGATATGGCTTGGCTGCTTGATGATGGCGTTTGGCGGTGCGCTGGCCGCGGCCGACCGCCGCTATCGCCGCGCAGAGGGCACCGCGTGAAAGTCCTGCTTGCCGCCATTCTGATGATGTTCGCGGCAACCGTCTGTGCCGGCGAGGCGCAGGCGCTGTACAGTGACCCGGCCACCGATGCCCGCCTGAATGCGCTGGCTTCGGATTTGCGCTGTCTGGTCTGCCAGAACCAGTCGATCGCCGACTCGCATTCCGATCTGGCCACCGATCTGCGCAACGAAATTCTCGAGATGATCGCCGCCGGCAAGACCGACAAGGAAATCGTCGATTTCATGGTTGCGCGCTATGGCGATTTTGTCCTTTACCGACCACCCTTCAAGCTGGCGACTTTCCTGCTCTGGGGAGGCCCTTTGCTATTGCTGGCACTTGCCGTGCTGGTGCTATACCGATACTTCAAGCGTTCCGGAACGGAGGATGAAAAGTGACCGATATCAGCCA
>DASRXN010000155.1:0-19140 GCA_035654135.1 Rhodocyclaceae bacterium
GGCGGCATGTTGTAGTGGAGCATGAAGCGGTCACGGTACTCGCCTTGCAGCGCGTCGATGATCTGCTCGTCGCGGCCGGTACCCAGCGTGGCAACAACCAGGGCCTGGGTTTCGCCGCGTGTAAACAGCGCCGAGCCGTGAGTACGCGGCAACACGCCGGTACGGACGGTGATAGGACGCACGGTACGGGTATCGCGGCCGTCGATGCGAGGCTCGCCGTTGAGAATCTGGGTGCGGACGATCTTCGCCTCCAGTTCGAAAATCAGGTTGCCGACATGGGTGGCATCCGGAGCGCCTTCGCCTGCGCAAAGTGCGTCGATGGTCTTCTTCGCCACTTCGCGGCATTTCTGGGTGCGCGCCTGCTTGCTGGTCACGCGATAGGCGTCGCGCAGGTCGGCTTCGGCCAGTTCGGCGACGCGGGCGATCAGCGCCGTGTCCTTCGCCGGTGCCTGCCAGTTCCACTCGGGCTTGCCGGCCACTTCGATCAGCTCGTTGATGGCGGTGATGGCAGCCTGCATCTGGTCATGACCGAACACCACGGCGCCGAGCATCACTTCCTCGGAAAGCTGCTGGGCCTCGGATTCAACCATCAGCACTGCACCAGCGGTACCAGCGACTACCAGATTGAGCTGGCTTTCCGGCAGTTGGCTCAGGGTCGGGCACAGCACATACTGGCCGTTGATGTAGCCGACGCGGGCGGCACCGATCGGACCATCGAAGGGAATGCCGGAAATGGCCAGTGCGGCAGAGGCGCCGATCATCGCCGGGATATCCGGATCGATCTCGGGATTGCTCGACAGCACGTGGATGATGACCTGGACTTCGTTGTAGAAACCGTCCGGGAACAGCGGGCGAATCGGCCGGTCGATCAGGCGGGAAGTCAGGGTTTCCTTCTCCGAAGGACGTCCCTCGCGCTTGAAGAAACCGCCGGGAATGCGGCCGGCGGCATAAACCTTCTCGACGTAATCGACGGTAAGCGGAAAAAAGTCCTGCCCGGCCTTGGCCTCATCCTTGGCCACGACGGTGGCGAGGATGACGGTGTCGTCCATGTTCACCAGTACGGCACCACTGGCCTGACGGGCGATCTCGCCGGTCTCCATCGTGATCGTGTGGGCGCCATAGGCGAAGGTCTTCTTGATCGGTGTCAGCACGAAATATCCTTTCAGAAAAGCAAAACCGGCGCGGTTGTCATGGCCGCGCCGGTGTATTCGATGATGCCCGCAAACAAATGAGCCCCGCCGGCATCGCTATCGGTTCCGGACGCTTACTTGCGCAGGCCGAGACGCTCGATCAGCGCGCGGTAGCTTTCGGCGTTGGTGCGCTTCAGGTAGTCCAGCATCGTGCGCCGCTGGCTGACCATCTTCAGCAGGCCGCGACGGGAATGGTGATCCTTGACGTGTTCCTTGAAGTGTCCGGTCAAGTCATTGATGCGGGCGGTCAGCAAAGCGACCTGCACCTCGGGGGAACCGGTGTCACCTTGGGCACGCTGGAAATCGGCGACGATTTTCGCCTTGTCGGAAGTAGTGATTGCCATTTATTTGTCTCTCAAACGCATGTGGAAAAAACAGGCGCCGCCCCGGTTTGATAGAGCCCTGCACCCACGTTCGTTCAGCCGAGAACGAAGGCCGGCATTATAGCCGCGCGCCGCAGCTAAACTCAACAATTTTCAGCGTTTTTCCGCCGCGACTGACTAACTGGCCGCGACCAGCCGGCGCGGATTGAGCCAGCCGTCCGGTGAGAGTTCGCCCAAGCCGAGGAAGCTGCCATCCACTCCGTACAACCGATAGCGTTGTCCGGCCATTCCGGCCCGCCGGATCCCTTGGCCATGGAGGATCCGGCTGGCTTCCAATGCGTCGAATGTGGCAGCCGGAATGGCTTCCAGCAAGGCATCTGCCGCTGACAAGCGGGCATCCCTGGCTTCAAACGTCAGCGCTTCCAGTTCGGTCAGCGTAATGGCACGGGACAGGTCCAGGCTACCAATGCGGGTCCGCCGCAACGCCGTCAAGTGGGCGCCACAACCGAGTTGCTCACCGATGTCGGCCACCAGGGTACGCACGTAGGTGCCCTTGCTGCAATCGACTTCAATGACTGCCTCATCGTCCGATAACGAGACCAATTCAAGTCGATTAATGCTTATGCGACGCGCTTTGCGGGGCAGTTCGATGCCCTGGCGGGCGTATTCGTAGAGCGGCTTGCCGTCGCGCTTCAGCGCCGAATGCATGGGCGGAACCTGATCAATCTCACCGCAAAAATCAGCCATGGCGACACGCCACTGCTGTTCCGTTACGGCCACTGGGCGGGTTGCCAACACACGCCCTTCGGCATCGGCAGTATCGGTGGTGATCCCAAGTTTCAGGGTAGCGCGATAAGCCTTGTCAGCATCCAGCAGCTCTCCGGCGAACTTGGTGGCTTCGCCGAAACAGAGCGGCAAGAGACCGGTAGCCAGAGGATCGAGCGTGCCGGTGTGGCCGGCCTTGGCGGCGTTGAACAACCAGCGGGCTTTCTGCAGCGCGGCGTTGGAGGTGATGCCGGTCGGCTTGTCGAGCAGAAGCACGCCATCGACCCGGCGCCGGGGGGCGCTGCGGGGCTTGTTCACTTGTCGTGGCGGCTTTCGTCGGCCTTGACGGTCTCGTCGATCAGGTGTGCGAGCCGCGTACCGCGCTCGACCGAAGCGTCATAGACGAAATGCAGTTCGGGGATATGGTGGATGCGGATGCGCCGACCCAGTTCGCGGCGCAGGAAGCCGGCCGAGTGTTTAAGGCCCTGCTCGATCTCCTGCCTGTGCTCGTCGCCAGCCAGCGAAGTGTAGAAAACCTTGGCGTGGGCATAGTCTGGCGTTACCTCGACGTCGGTCAACGTCACCAGGCTCATCTTCGGGCTAAGCCTTGGATCCTTGAGTTCCAGCCGGATCAGGTCGGACAGTTCGCGGTGAATCTGTTCCGAAACCCGGCTGGATCGGGAAAACTCCTTGGCCATACTCTACAGTGTCCGCGCGACTTCCTGGATCTCGAAGACCTCCAGCAGGTCGCCTTCCTTGATGTCGTTGAAGTTCTTCAGGTTGAGACCGCACTCGAAGCCTTCCTTGACCTCGCGTACGTCGTCCTTGAAGCGCTTCAGCGATTCCAGTTCGCCGGTGTGGATGACCACGTTGTCGCGCAACACGCGCACCGAGGCATTGCGCTTGACGATACCAGACGTCACCATGCAACCGGCAACGGCGCCGACCTTGGAAATGCGGAACACCTGGCGGATCTCCACCTGGCCGATTACGCTTTCCTTCTTCTCCGGCGACAGCATGCCCGACATGGCGGCCCTCACCTCGTCTACCGCATCGTAAATGATGTTGTAGTAGCGGATATCGACGCCGAAATTCTCCGCCGCCTTGCGCGCGCCGGCATCGGCCCTGGTGTTGAAGCCGATGATGACAGCCTTCGAGGCCTCGGCCAGGTTGACGTCCGACTCGGTGATGCCGCCGACCGCGCCGTGAATGACATCGACTTTGACCTCGCCGGTGGAAAGCTTGGTCAGCGCATGCACCAGCGCTTCCTGCGAGCCCTGCACGTCGGCCTTGATGATCAGAGCCAGATGCTTGGCCTCGCCCTCGCCCATCTGCTCGAACATGTTCTCCAGCTTGGCCGCCTGTTGTTTGGCCAAGCGCACGTCGCGGAACTTGCCCTGCCGGAACAGGGCGATTTCGCGCGCCTTGCGCTCGTCGGCGATCGCCATCGCCTCGTCGCCGGCACCCGGCACATCGGAAAGGCCCTGAATCTCGACCGGAATCGAGGGGCCAGCCTCATCGACCGGCTTGCCGTTCTCGTCGAGCATGGCCCGCACGCGACCGAATACCTGCCCCGCCAGAAGCACATCGCCGCGCTTCAGTGTGCCGGACAGCACGAGCATGGTAGCCACCGGTCCCTTGCCCTTGTCCAGGCGCGCTTCGATGATCAGACCCTTCGCCGGCACATCCTTGGGTGTCTTCAGCTCAAGCACCTCAGCCTGGAGAAGCAAGCGCTCCAGCAGATCGTCGATGCCTTGCCCCGTCTTCGCCGAAACCTGCACGAAGGGCGTGTCGCCACCGTATTCCTCGGGCACCACGCCTTCGGTGATCAGTTCCTGCCTGACGCGATCCGGATTTGCCCCTGGCTTGTCGATCTTGTTCACCGCCACTACCAGTGGCACGTTGGCGGCCTTGGCGTGGTGAATGGCTTCCTTGGTCTGCGGCATGACGCCGTCGTCGGCAGCCACGACCAGAATGACGATGTCAGTCGCCTTGGCGCCGCGCGCCCGCATTGCCGTGAAGGCCTCGTGGCCCGGCGTGTCGAGGAAGGTGACCACGCCACGCGGCGTTTCCACGTGGTAGGCGCCGATATGCTGGGTGATGCCGCCCGCCTCGCCGGCAGCCACCTTGGCGCGCCGAATGTAGTCGAGCAGCGAGGTTTTGCCATGGTCTACGTGGCCCATGACGGTCACCACGGGTGCGCGCGGCAGAGCCTCGACATCCTTGTGTTCGACAACGTCGGCGAGGAAAGCATCAGGATCGTCGAGCTTGGCGGCAATGGCCTTGTGACCCATTTCCTCGACCACGATCATGGCCGTTTCCTGGTCGAGATGCTGGTTGATGGTCACCATCATGCCCATCTTCATCAGCACCTTGATGACCTCGGTCGCCTTGACCGACATCTTGTGGGCCAAGTCGGCGACGCTGACAGTCTCGGGAATATGCACCTCACGGACGATAGCTTCGACCGGTTGTGCCGCCGCCGTAGCTTCCTCGTGATGGCGACCGCCACCATGGCGACCACGGGGGCCACCGCGCCAGCCACCGGCACCGCCGGCGGTATCGCCGCGCGTCTTGATGCCGCGCTTCTTCGCGGCATCATCCTTCCAAGCGGTACCCGGAGCCTTCTTGGCGCCCGGCTTCTTGGCTTCCTCACCCGGCTTGGCCGCCGGCTTGTGCAGGGTGCCGCTGACGCCAGCTTCGCCTTTCGCCTGCTCGGCAGCCTTCTGGGCGATTTCGGCCTGCTGCTGGGCCAGACGTGCCTCGGCCTCGGCCTTGGCACGTGCCTCGCGTTCCTGCTTCTCCTTCACCTCGGCAGCCTGCAGCGCTGCAAGTTCGGCCTGCCGCTTTGCCTCGGCCGCGCGCAGATCGGACTGTTCCTGGTCGATGACAGGCGCCGGCGCCTCGACCACCATCGCGGGTACCGGCGCAGCGGCTTCCGCCGCCAGTTCCGCATCACGCTTGACGAAAACGCGTTTCTTGCGCACTTCGACCTGAATGGTGCGGGCCTTGCCGGACGAATCGGCGGCCTTGATTTCGGACGTCTGCTTGCGCGTCAGCGTAATCTTGGCCTTGGGCGCGGTCTCGCCGTGGGCCTTGCGCAGGTAGTCGAGCAGACGCGCCTTGTCCTGCTCGCTGAGAGCGTCATTGGACGCCTGCTTGGACACCCCGGCCTTGGCCAGTTGCTCCAACAGCGCCGTGGCCGGCATTTTCAGCTCGGCGGCAAATTGCGAGACATTCATCTGTGCCATCTTGCGGCCTCCTCCATCACTACTCTTCCGCGAACCAGTGGGCGCGGGCCGTGGTAATCAGCGCCTTGGCGCGTTCGTCGTCGATGCCGGTCATTTCCGTCAGTTCGTCGACGGCCAGGTCGGCCAGATCGTCTCGGGTGCAGACGCCATTCTTGGCCAGCCTAGCGGCCAGCGACTTGTCCATGCCCTCAAGTTCCATCATGTCATCGGCAACCTTGTCCAGATGCTCCTCGTCGACGATGGCCTCGGTCAGGAGCACGTTACGCGCCCGATCGCGGAGTTCATTGACCGTCGCTTCATCGAATGCCTCGATCTCGAGCATTTCCGACAGTGGCACGTAAGCAATCTCTTCCAGCGTCGAAAAGCCTTCCTGGATCAGGATGTCGGCCACTTCCTCGTCCACATCCAGCTTTGCCATGAACAGCTGACGGATGCTCGCGGTTTCGGTCTCCTGTTTCTGGTGCGACTCCTCGACCGTCATCAGGTTGATCGTCCAGCCGGTCAATTCGGACGCCAGGCGCACGTTCTGGCCGCCGCGGCCGATGGCGATGGCAAGGTTGTCCTCATCGACCACCACGTCCATGGCGTGCTTTTCCTCATCGACGACAATGGAACTGACCTCGGCCGGCGCCAGCGCACCGATGACGAATTGGGCCGGATCCTGCGACCAGAGGATGATGTCCACCCGCTCACCCGCCAACTCGTTGGTGACGGCGGTGACGCGCGAACCGCGCATGCCGACGCAGGTGCCGATCGGATCAACGCGCGGATCGTTCGACTTGACGCCAATCTTGGCGCGCACGCCCGGATCGCGGGCAGCCGCTTTGATTTCGAGCAGGCCGTCCTCGATCTCGGGCACTTCCAGTTCGAACAGCTTCATGATGAATTCGGGCGCCGTCCGGGAGAGGATCAACTGCGGGCCACGAGCAGCGCGGTCGATCTTCTTCAGCCAGGCGCGGACACGGTCGCCGGGACGCAGATTTTCCTTCGGGATCATTTGGTCGCGCGGCAACAGCGCTTCGATACGGCCCGCCTCGATGATGGCGTTGCCCTTTTCCATGCGCTTGACGGTGCCGGTAACCAGGTGCTCCTTGCGCTCAAGAAAGTCGTTCAGCACCTGCTCGCGCTCGGCGTCGCGAATCTTCTGCAGGATCACCTGTTTGGCCGCCTGGGCGCCGATGCGACCGAAATCGATGGGCTCCAGCGTCTCCTCGATATAGTCGCCCAGCGCGACGTCGGCCAGTTGCTCCTGAGCGTCGACTAGGCCGATTTGCTGCTCCGGAATTTCCACTTCCTCATCGGGCACCACCAGCCAGCGGCGAAAAGATTCGAAGGCGCCGGTTTCACGGTCGATTTCGACCCGCACGTCGGCTTCTTCGTGGATACGCTTCTTGGTGGCCGAAGCCAGCGCGAGTTCGAGCGCCGCGAACACGATGTCCTTGTTCACGTTCTTCTCCCTCGCCAGGGCATCCACCAACATCAGCATTTCGCGGCTCATTCGTAAGTCCTCCAGCTATTCAGTTCAGAACTTCGGCACCAAGCGGGCCTTCTCGATCCCCTCAAGCGGAAATACCCGATCCTCGCCCTCGATCTTCACCACCACCTGCTCTCCGCTCAGGCCGACAATCTGGCCACCGAAGTTGCGCTGGTTGCCCACCGGCACGCGCAGTTTCAACTGCACGTCCTCACCGGCATAGCGTTGCCAGTCGGCAAGCTTCTTCAGCGGACGATCGAGGCCGGGAGAGGAAACCTCCAGCCTGTCGTAATCAACGTTCTCGACGGCAAACAGGCGGGTCAGGTGATTGCTGACGGCAGTGCAATCGTCGATACTGACACTGCCTTGGCCCGGCAGCCGATCGACGAACACGCGCAGCAGCCGGGCGCGGGGGCTCGTCTCGAAATCGACGAGTTCGTACCCGAGTCCGCTAACCGCCTGCGTAATCAATTCAACCAGTTGCATCCCACCTGCCATCCTGACGACACAAATAAAAAATGGGCAATGCTGCCCATTTTTTTGCCGCCCGACCCTCGCCGGGAACGGTGCTCGAAAAACCAGCGGATTATAGCAGGATCATGGCCGCCACGGCAATCAGGTTTCGGATTTTTCTAGCTTTTTCGGTGGCTTGAGGGCTTTCAGGAGCACACCAACTTCCAGCGAATCCAACTCCCTCCACAGGCCCCGCTTGAGGCCGGGCGGCAACTGCACCGGCCCGTAACGGACGCGCATCAACCGGCTCACCGTTAGACCGACAGCCTCGAACATGCGCCGAACCTCGCGGTTGCGGCCTTCCGAAAGGGTAACCGTGTACCAGCGGTTGGCGCCCTCACCACCCGCTTCCACAAAGCGATTGAAGCGGGCCAGGCCATCCTCGAGCTCAATGCCTGCCTTGAGCTGCGCCACTGCCTCGACGCTCGGCTCGCCAAGAACCCGCACCGCGTATTCGCGTTCGAGTTCGTAGCGAGGGTGCATCAGCCGGTTAGCCAGTTCACCGCTGCTGGTGAAGAGCATCAGCCCGCATGAGTTGAAGTCGAGCCGGCCGATCGCGATCCAGCGGCCGTTGTTGATACGTGGCAGCTTCTCGAAGACGGTCGGCCGTCCTTCGGGGTCGTCGCGGGAAACGATTTCCCCTTCCGGCTTGTGGTAGAGCAGCACGCGCGGCAGGCGCGAGTCGCCGAACTTCAACTGCACCAGCTTGCCATTGACGCGTACCTTGTCCTCGGGGCCGATGCGCTGGCCGACATGAGCCGGCTCGCCATTGACGCTGACGCGGCCGGCCGCGATCCACTCCTCAAGCTCCCGCCGCGAGCCGTGGCCGGCATCGGCGAGTGCTTTTTGCAGCTTGACGGTCGGCGTTTCAGGTGCCGCATGCTGGGTAGCAGGCTGAGTCGCCCTGCTGTCCCCAAGCACCACCCTAGGCTTGCTCGGTGGCCTCAGCGGGCTGTTCTTGCGGCGGGGAGATTTCGATGATCGGTTCTGCAAGGTTCATTACCCGTTCAATTTCGGTCAATGGCGGCAACTCGGACAAGCTGCGCAGGCCCAAGTCGTCGAGAAACTTCTTGGTCGTCGCGTAAAGTGCCGGCCGGCCCGGTGCGTCGCGATGGCCGACGATGTCGATCCAGCCGCGCGCTTCCAGCGTCTTGAGCACATTGGGCGACACTGCGACGCCGCGTATGTCCTCGATGTCGCCCCTGCTCACAGGCTGCCGGTAGGCGATGATGGCCAGCGTTTCCATGGCCGCCCGCGAATAGCGCGGCGGCTTTTCGTTCTTCAGCCGGTCGAGAAAATCCTGGTATTCCGGTCGCGTCTGGAAACGCCAGCCGGTCGCCAGTTGCACCAGTTCGACCCCGCGGTTCGCCCAGTCACGGCGCAAGTCATCCAGCAAGGTGCGCCAAGTGTCGTCGTCGAATTCCTGGTCGAACAGTTTCTTCAGTTCGGCCAGCGGCATCGGCTCGCCGGCCGACAGCAGCGCCGTCTCGAGCACGATCTTGAAATCTTCAGGCTTGTAAAGCGGAATCATCGGTAGCGGCGGACTTCACGTAAATGGGCGCCAGGGCCTCGCTTTGGGTGATCTCGACAAGCTTCTCGCGTGCCAGCTCGAGAACCGCGAGAAAGCTTACCACCAGGCTGGCGACACCGGCTGCGGTGTCGAACAGGTCCTCGAAAACGACGTAGCCACGTCCTTGCAGTCGCCGCAGGATCGAACCCATGTATTCACGCACCGACAGTTCCTCGCGACGAACCTTGTGGTGGGCATGGATCTTGGCCTGCTTCATTAGCGACAGCCACGCGACTTGGAGATCGTGCAGCGAAACTTCGGGCAGCCGTTCTGCCACCTGTTCATTGACCCAGACGCTGACCCATTCATAGTCGCGGTTGGCCTGTGGCAGTTCGTCGATCTTGGATGCCGCCAACTTCATCCGTTCGTACTCCAGCAAGCGCCTGACCAGTTCTGCCCGCGGGTCTTCCGATTCGCCGCTGTCCACCTTGGGTGGCCGCGGCAGCAGCATGCGCGACTTGATTTCCAGAAGCATGGCCGCCATCAGCAGGTATTCCGCCGCCAGTTCGAGATTACGCCTGTGCATGGCATCCACGTACTCGAGGTACTGCCTGGTCAGCGGCGCCATCGGGATGTCGATGATGTTGATGTTTGCCTTGCGGATCAAGTACAGCAGCAGGTCGAGCGGCCCCTCGAAGGCATCGAGGTAAATTTCCAGGGCGTCCGGTGGAATGTAGAGATCGCGCGGCAGGGTCGCCAGCGTTTCCCCGTAGACCTTGGGCAGATGCGACTCCGTCGCTACGGCGAGGTCGCTCATGTGTGGCTCAAGCCGATCGCTTCGCGCACGTCGCGCATGGTTTCCTGGGCCAGCTTCCTGGCCTTCTCGCAACCATCGGCAATGATGTTCCTGACCAGTTGCGGGTCGTCCTCGTACATGCGCGCCCGCTCGCGCATCGGCTCCTGCTCTTTGAGCACAGCGTCGATAACGGGCTGCTTGCACTCGATGCAGCCGATGCCGGCGGAGCGGCAACCCTGCTGCACCCAGGATTTCACCTCGTCGTTCGAATAGATCAGGTGGAACTGCCAGACCGGGCACTTCTCCGGATCGCCTGGGTCGGTACGGCGCACGCGCTGGGGGTCGGTCTGCATTGTGCGGATTTTCTTGCGGATCGACTCCTCATCCTCGCGCAGGGCGATGGTGTTGCCGTAGGACTTGGACATCTTCTGGCCGTCGAGACCTGGCATGCGCGACGCCGCCGTCAGCAGCGCGTCGGGTTCGACGAGGATCATCTTGCCACCCCCCTCGAGGTAGCCGAACAGCCGCTCCTTATCGCCGTGCGAAAGATTCTGTGCCTCGTTGAGCAGGGCTTTGGCCTGTTCCAGCGCCTCGTCCTCGCCCTTTTCCTGATAACGTCCGCGCAACTCCTCGTAGTGCTTGGCGCGCTTGCTGCCGAGCTTCTTGACCGATTCTTTCGCCTTGTCCTCGAAACCCGGCTCGCGACCGTAGAGATGGTTGAAGCGACGGGCGATTTCGCGCGTGAATTCGATGTGCGGCACCTGATCCTCGCCCACGGGCACCTTGTCGGCGCGGTAGATCAGGATGTCGGCTGCCTGCAACAGCGGATAGCCGAGGAAGCCGTAGGTGGTCAGATCCTTGTGCGTCAGCTTTTCCTGCTGATCCTTGTAGGTCGGCACCCGCTCGAGCCAGCCGAGCGGTGTCATCATCGACAGTAGCAGGTGGAGCTCGGCGTGCTCGGGCACGCGCGATTGTATGAAGAGCGTCGCCTGCGCTGGATCGACCCCGGCCGCCAGCCAGTCGACGATCATGTCCCAGGTGTTCTGGCCGATGGTGCCCGGCTCGTCATAGGCGGTGGTCAGGGCGTGCCAGTCGGCGACGAAGAACAGGCATGGATACTCGTGCTGAAGCCTGATCCAGTTGGCCAACACGCCATGGTAGTGGCCAAGATGGAGGCGACCGGTCGGCCGCATGCCGGAGAGGACTTTTTCAGCGTACATGGTCAAAGATTCAGGAATGACTTCATCAGCATCAGAAACACGCCGAGCAGGGGCCCGAGTATTCTTTCCAGCACTCCCGTGAAGAGAAGCGCCAGGAGTATCACCATGCCGTAAGGTTCCAGCTGGGCGAATCTGTACGCCAACCGGTGGGGCAGCAGGCTGACCGCGATCCGACCGCCGTCGAGTGGCGGCAGCGGTAACAGGTTCAGCACCATCAGCACGCCATTGATGTTGATGCCAACCCGCGCCATTTCTGCCATTGCTTGCGTGTAGCCATGAGGCGGCATGGTCACGGTCATCTTCAGCAACAGGCCCCAGCCCAGCGCCATGAGCAGATTGACGCCCGGCCCCGCCGCCGCGACCCAGAACATGTCCTTCTTGGGATTGCGCAGGCGGCCAAAATCGACGGGGACTGGTTTCGCCCACCCGAACAGGAAATTGCCGGCGCTCAACAACAAGATCACCGCCGGGACGATGACCGTGCCGACCAGATCGACATGGCGCAACGGATTCAGGCTGATTCGCCCCGCCTGCCAGGCCGTCAGGTCGCCAAAATGGCGCGCCGCATAGCCGTGCGCCGCCTCGTGCAGCGTGATGGCGAATATGACCGGCAGGGCGGAAATCGCCAGCGTCTGAATGGCATTCATGAGAGCGGCGGATTCTACTCCAAGCCGAACGGGGCCAAAGAGCCTCGCCCAGCCCGCACCAACTCGGGTACGCCGCCGGTCAGATTGACCACCGTCGTCGCCTGCGCACCACAGGGGCCGCAATCGATGATCAGGTCGAGCAGGCCGCCAATACGCGCTTCGATGGTCTCGGCATCGCACAATGGGGTTTCATCGCCTGGCAGCATCAGGGTCGAACTCAGCAGCGGCTCATCCAGTTCCGCCAACAGGGCGAGCACCAGCGGATGATCGGGTACCCGCAGGCCGATGGTTTTGCGCTTCGGATGCAGCACCCGGCGCGGCAGTTCCTTGGTGCCCTCGAGGATGAAGGTATAACTGCCCGGCGTGTTCGCCTTGAGCAAACGGTACTGGGCATTATCGACCTTGGCGTAAGTGGCGATCTCCGACAGATCGCGGCACATCAAGGTGAAATGATGGCGCTCGTCCACGCCACGGATGTGCCGGATGCGGTCGAGCAGCGCCGCGTCACCGAGATGCCCGCCCAATGCATAGGCGGAATCGGTGGGGAATGCCGCCAGGCCGCCGCCACGGATGATCTCTGCCGCCTGTCTGATCAGCCTGGGTTGCGGGTCTAGGGGATGAATTGCCAGCAGCTCGGCCATGTCAGTTCAGTCGTGTCCAAACGGGCACCAGGTCCGCAGGCAGGTCGGGCAGCCGACCGAGATCGACCCAGCTCTCGCCGGGTCCATGGAAATCCGAGCCGCGCGATGCCAGGAAGCCGTAATGGCGGGCCAGATGGGCGTATTCGCGCACATGCTCCTCGTTGTGGGAGCCGGACATGACCTCGATGCCGATACCGCCCAAGTCTTTGAACGCAGAAAGCATTTGTGCCATTTCGGCTGCCGACAACCGGTAACGGCCGGGATGAGCCACCACGGCGACCCCGCCGGCGCCCGATATCCAGGCCAGGGCATCCGCCATCGTCGCCCACGGATGGCTGACATAGCCCGGTTTGCCCTTGGCCAGCCACCAGTCGAATACCGATTTCACGTCTTTGGCATGGCCAAGCTCGACGATATAACGGGCAAAGTGGGACCGGCTGATCAACGCCGGATTGCCGGCGTATTTCAGTGCGCCCGCGTAGGCACCGTGGATGCCCACCTTGTCCAGTTCGGCCGCCATGCGCATCGCCCGCGAGTCGCGGCCACCCCGAACCTGCGCCAACCCATCCACCAGTGGCGTATGGGTCGGATCGAAACCCAGCGCCACGATATGGACCGTCTGATCGTCGCCCCATGAGACTGAAATCTCGACCCCGCTGGCGAAACGCAAGCCCAGATTGGCCGCTTCGGCGGCTGCCTCGTTCAGGCCGCCGATCTCGTCATGATCGGTCAGCGCCAGCAACTCGACGCCATTGCCATGGGCTCGGCGCACCAGGTCCGCTGGCGCCAGCAGGCCGTCGGAGACGGAAGAATGGCAATGGAGGTCGGCATTCAGGGGTTTCATTGGCCGATTTTAGCAAAGCCCCTTGCCATGCCCTAAAATGCCGACGCTTCCCTTTCGGGTTTCCCCTCGCCATGAACAAACGCACCCCTCTGTACGATGCCCACGTCGCTGCCGGAGCCAAGATGGTCGACTTCGCCGGCTGGGACATGCCCATTCACTACGGCTCCCAACTCGAAGAGCACCATATCGTCCGCAGCGACGCCGGCATGTTCGACGTCTCGCACATGCGGGCGGTGGATGTGGCCGGCTGCGACGCCCAAGCCTGGCTGCGCCGGCTGATCGCCAACGATGTCGCCAAGCTGACCCTGCCCGGCAAGGCGCTCTACTCATGCCTACTCAAAGAGGACAGCGGCGTCATCGATGACCTGATCGTCTATTTCTTCAGCCCGACCCGCTACCGCATCGTCGTCAACGCCGGCACCGCCGACAAGGACCTGGCCTGGATGCTCAAGCAGACCGAAGGTTTCAATGTCTCGGTCACTGGCCGACCGGAACTGGCGATGATTGCCGTTCAGGGGCCGAGTGCCCGCGAAAAGTTCTGGGCGGCATTCCCGGAGACGAAGGCGGCCAGCGAAGGCCTGATCGTCTTCCAGGCCGCGGAATGGAACGACTGGCTGATCGCCCGCACCGGCTACACCGGCGAGGATGGCTTCGAAATCACCCTGCCCGCCGCCGCTGCTCCGGCCGCTTGGGTAAAGCTGCTGGCCGCCGGCGTGGCGCCTATCGGCCTCGGCGCCCGCGATACCCTGCGCCTGGAAGCCGGCATGAACCTCTACGGCCAGGACATGGACGAAACGCAGAATCCGCTTGAATCCGGGCTGACATGGACCATCGACATGAAGGACGCCGAGCGCGACTTCATCGGAAAGTCAGCCTTGGCGGCACGCCACCCGACCCGCCAGTTTGTCGGTTTGATCTTGGAAGATCGCGGCGTGCTGAGATCGCATCAACAAGTTATTACTAAACAAGGCACTGGAGAAACAACTTCAGGTAGTTTCTCACCTACATTGCAGCGCTCCATCGCCCTTGCCCGCATTCCATTGGGCGTCAATATCGGCGATGAAGTCGAAGTGGAAATCCGCGACAAGCGCCTCAAGGCCAAGGTTGTCAAACCAAATTTTGTCCGCCACGGCAAACCCCAGATCTGACAAGGAGAATCCCGATGAGCATCCCCGCCGACCTCAAATACACCAAGTCCCACGAGTGGCTGAAGCAGGAAGCCGACGGTACCGTCACCGTCGGTATCACCGATCACGCCCAGGAAGCGCTGGGCGACATCGTCTTCCTCGAACTCCCGGAGGCTGGCCGTACGGTCAAAGCCGGCGAGGAATGCGCGGTGGTCGAGTCCGTCAAGGCCGCCTCGGACATCTATGCCCCCATCGCCGGCGAAGTCGTCGCCCGCAACGATGCGGCCATTGACGCCCCCGAGAGCGTCAATCAGGATGCCTACGCAGCCTGGCTGTTCAAACTGAAGCCCGCCAACCCGGCTGAAATCGGTGGTCTGCTCGACGCTGCCGCCTATGAAAAAGTCGCCGACGACAACTGAACCGTCCATGTCCGCCCTCCCCCTCGCTGCGCTGGAGCAGCACGATGAATTCGTCGGCCGTCATCTCGGCCACGACGGCTACGAGATGGCCGCCATGCTGGCCGCCGTCGGTGCCGCCAGCCTCGACCAGTTGATCGGGGAAACCGTCCCCGCCGCCATCAGGCTGCCTGCGCCACTGGGCCTGCCGGGACCCATGCGCGAACACGAGGCGCTGGCGAAGCTCAAGGCCGTCGCCGGCAGGAACATCATTGCCAAGTCATTGATCGGCATGGGCTATCACGACACCCTGACGCCCAAGGTCATCGTCCGCAACGTGCTGGAGAACCCGGGCTGGTACACGGCTTACACACCCTACCAGGCCGAAATCGCCCAAGGCCGGCTGGAGGCGCTGCTGAACTACCAGCAGATGGTGATCGACCTGACGGGCATGGAACTGGCCAATGCCTCGCTGCTCGACGAGGCCACGGCTGCTGCCGAAGCGATGACCATGGCGCGGCGCATCTCCAAGTCGAAATCGAACGCCTTCTTTGTCGACGAGGACTGCTTCCCGCAGACCATCGACGTCGTGAAGACCCGCGCCGGCTTCTTCGGCTACGATCTGGTCTTCGGCCCGGCCAAGGCTGCCGCAAAGCACGAAGTTTTCGGCGCCCTGCTCCAGTACCCGAACGATAGTGGCGAGTGCAGCGACCTCACCGACATCATCGCCGCCCTGAAAGTCAGCGGTGGCGTAACGGCGGTCGCGACCGACCTGATGGCGCTGGTGCTGCTGAAGTCGCCCGGCGCCATGGGCGCCGATATTGCCCTCGGCTCATCCCAGCGCTTCGGTATCCCCATGGGCTTCGGCGGCCCGCATGCCGCCTTCTTCGCCTGCAAGGACGAGCACAAGCGCTCGGTTCCGGGCCGCATCATCGGCGTCTCGGTCGACGCTCGCGGCAAGAAGGCACTCCGGATGGCCCTGCAAACCCGCGAGCAGCACATCCGCCGCGAGAAGGCCAACTCCAACATCTGCACCTCGCAAGTGCTGCTGGCCAACATGGCCGGCATGTACGCCGTCTATCACGGTCCCGAGGGACTGCGCACCATCGCCGGCCGCATTCACCGACTGACCGGCATCCTCACCGAGGGGCTTAAGGCGGCAGGCGCCAAGGTGTTGACGCAGTGCTGGTTCGACACCCTGCGCGTCGAGACAACGAAGGATGTCTCCGGCTATAACCTGCGCCGCGTGTCCGACACCGTGCGCGCCATTTCGCTGAACGAAAAGACCACCCGCGAAGACGTCGCTGCCCTGCTGCTTGCCTTGACGGGCAGGACAGCCGACATTGCCGCGCTCGACGCCAGGGCCGCCGCCGCAAGCCCGATTGCCAGCCTGCTTCGTGCCGATGCCATCCTGACGCACCCCGTGTTCAACTCGCACCACACCGAGCACGAGATGCTGCGTTACCTCAAGAAGTTGCAGAACCGCGACCTGGCAATGGACCATGCCATGATCTCGCTCGGTTCCTGCACCATGAAGCTGAACGCCACCAGCGAGATGATCCCGATCACTTGGCCGGAGTTTGCCGACCTGCACCCATTCGCGCCGCTGGACCAGTGCGCGGGCAGCTTGGATATGATCGCCGGACTGGAAGCGTGGCTCAAGATCATCACCGGCTTCGACGCCATCTGCATGCAGCCGAACTCGGGCGCGCAGGGCGAATACGCAGGCCTCGTCACCATCCGTCGCTACCAGGCGGCGCAGGGCCAGGGCCACCGCAACGTCTGCCTGATCCCGAAATCGGCTCACGGCACCAACCCGGCAACGGCGCAGATGTGCGGCCTCTCGGTGGTGGTGGTGGACTGCGACGACAGCGGCAACATCGACGTCGCCGACCTCAAGGCCAAGGCCGGGCAGCACGCCGCGAACCTCTGCTGCCTGATGATTACCTACCCCTCCACCCACGGCGTCTTCGAGGAAGCCGTGAAGGACATCTGCGCCACCGTTCATGCCCACGGCGGCCAGGTTTACATGGATGGCGCCAACCTCAACGCCCAGGTCGGTCTCACTTCGCCGGCCGCCATCGGCGCCGACGTTTCGCACATGAACCTGCACAAGACCTTCGCCATCCCGCATGGCGGCGGCGGCCCGGGCATGGGGCCGATCGGTCTGAAGGCGCATCTCGCACCCTTTGCCCCCAATCACGCGGTGCAAAGCGTCGCCGGTCCCAACGCTGGCCAGGGCGCAGTATCGGCGGCGCCCTGGGGCTCCGCCTCGATCCTGCCGATTTCATGGATGTACATCGCCATGCTCGGCGGCACCGGGCTGACGCTGGCGACGAAGATCGCCATCCTCAATGCCAACTACGTCGCCGCGCGCTTGAAGGAGCACTATCCGGTGCTCTACACCGGTAGCCACGGCCGCGTTGCCCACGAGTGCATTCTCGACATCCGCACCATCAAGGCAGCCACCGGTATCGCCGAAATCGACATCGCCAAGCGCCTGATGGACTATGGCTTCCACGCACCGACGGTCAGTTTCCCGGTCGCCGGCACGCTGATGGTCGAGCCGACCGAGTCAGAATCGAAGGCCGAACTCGACCGCTTCATCGCCGCGATGATCGCCATCCGCGAAGAGATCCGCCTGATCGAGCGAGGCGAATGGCCGGCAGACGACAACCCGCTCAAGCACGCGCCACACACGGCGGCCGACCTCGCCGATGTCGACTGGACCAGACCCTATACCCGCCAGCAGGCCTGCTTCCCGCTGCCCTGGGTGGCCGAAAACAAGTTCTGGCCTTTCGTGAACCGCATTGACGACGTCTACGGCGACCGCAACCTGTTCTGCGCCTGCCCGCCGCTGGAGGACTACGCAAATGGCTGACCAGTTCCTGATTCTCACCGTCATCGGCGACGACCGACCGGGCCTCGTTGGCGAATTGTCTGCCGCCATCTCCGCCCATCAGGGCAACTGGCTGGAATCGTCGATGTCGCACCTGGCCGGCAAGTTCGCCGGGATCGTGAACGTGGCGGTACCAACGGGGAATGTCGAAGCCCTCAAGGCCGCGCTTGTCGGACTGTCCGGCCTCAAGGTGAGCGCTGAAACCTCCACCGCGCAAAAGTCAGCCGTGGCGGGACGCCGCCTCAAGCTGTCGCTGGTCGGCCACGACCGCATCGGCATCGTGCGCGAGGTCTCGCAGGTGCTGGCCCGGCACGCGGTGAACGTCGAGGACCTCGCCACCCATACGTCGAGCGCGCCGATGTCGGCCGAGGTCATGTTCCACGCCAACATCGAGCTACTGGCCGGCAACGATCTCGACGCGCGGGCACTGACCGCGGAACTGGAACGCATTTCGAACGACCTCATGGTCGATATCAACCTCGACGAGAAGATCGCTTGAGCGGTATCGTCGAGGTCCGCATGCCGAAGTATCCCGAATGCTGGGAGACCTGCGGCGACTGCGGCAGCGGTTCGATCATCGTTCAGGAAGTGCATGTCCGTCCTGGCGACGTCATCCGGGCCGACGATCCGCTGGTCACGCTGGAAACTGGCAAGGTGGCACTCGACATCCCTACACCCCGTGGCGGACGAATCGTCGAGGTCCTCGTCGGCGAGGGAGATCCGGTCGAGGAAGGTCAGTTGATCATCCGGCTTGACACTGCGGAAACTGGCAGGTAATAGTGTTGATACAACATCAATTATCTAGCTTATTCTTTTGATTTCTAAGCATTTAGTAACTTTTCTAGCCTTTAGCCAAGTGGCAATCGCTTCCGCCCGGGCAGAGGATGATTTCGAGCCTCCGGCTTCCGGAGGCTATTTCGAGGACCTGCCACTTGTTCTGACGCCGTCACGGCTGCCACAGCCGCTCCGGGAAGCGCCAGCGGCGGTGACAGTTCTCGACCACGAATTCATCCGCGCCACAGGCTACCGGGACATCGCCCGGCTGTTCCGGCTGGTGCCGGGCATGCAGGTCGGCCAGGAACGCGGTGGCAGCCAGTGGGTGACCTACCACGGTCTCGGCAACGACACGCCGGCCGACATGCAGGTGCTGATTGACGGCCGCGCCGTCTATTCGCCAACCACCTTCGCCGGCGTCGATTGGCTGACACTGCCGGTTACCATCGATGAAATCGATCGCATCGAAATCGTGCGCGGCACCGATGCGGTCGCCTACGGTCCCAACGCCTTCCTCGGCGTCATCAACATCATTACCCGCAATGCCGGCGATGCCCCCGGCCCCCAGGCAACCGCCAACGCCGGCAATGCCGGCATTCGCGACCTGCGTTTCTCATGGAGCAGCAATCCCGGCGACCACGCGCTGCGCCTTGCCACCGCCACACGTCGGGACGATGGCTTCTCGGGCCTTTACGACGACAGCCGCATGAACACCTTCAGCCTGCGCAGCGACCACAGGCTGACCGACCACGATCAGTTGACTTTTCGGCT
>DASRXN010000156.1:0-2184 GCA_035654135.1 Rhodocyclaceae bacterium
GCACAATGATGCTGGAGATGTTCAAGTGATTGCCCCCAATGGTCGACCGGCGCCCGTGCGGCGCCATCTCGTCATCCTAGAGAGAGCGGGTATGACTGACTTGATGCCAGTCAAGGTTTCGAAATGTTGAGGATTACACTAAGGTAAGGCGATTCGATCAGCCTGGCCCGAAGGCCTGCAAACATTAATTGACGTCGTAGTAATACGGCTTCTGCGGCACCCTGGCTTCGGCCACGCGACGCCGGGTGTCCTGATCCTGCGCCGGCTTGTCCCACCAGAGGGCGCGGCCGGTCTTCTGCACCTGCAGTTCCTCCGGATGCTTCTCCAGCCATTCGCGCATCCATTTGGTATGTTCCGATTCGTACATGGCCATGTCCTTGCTCCTGTTCAGTCTTTCGTCCGATTGATGCGCACCACCTCGGGAATCCGCCGCACGCGGCGCATGACCCTTGCCAGGTGCACGCGATTGGCGACCTGGACGGTAAAGTAAAGCGAAGTCGTCACGCCGCGATCGTCGTCCATGCTGACGTTGGCAATGTTGGAGTCCTCCTCCGCCATCGCCGCGGCAATCTTGGCCAGCACGCCCCGCTTGTTCTGGGCGACGATGCGCAAGCCGATCTCGAAGGCGCCGCGCACATCGGGCTCCCAATCGACGTCCACCCAATCGTTGCGCTCGCCGCGCTGCTTGGCCAAGGACGAGCAATCATGCGTATGCACGACGAGCCCCTGGCCCTTGCGGATGATGCCGACGATCGGGTCGCCCGGTATCGGCCGGCAGCACTTGGCCAGCTGCACGGCGACGCCCTCTGTGCCGTGAATCAGGATGGCCGTCGCTTGCCGGTTCTCTGTAGTGCCTGCCGTCGGGTCCTGGCGCTCCCGCAACTCGGCCAGCCGCCTAGCGACGATTACCGGCAGGCGGACACCGAGGCCGATGTCGGTAAGCACCTGGCGCTTACCCTTGGGGCCGGACTCGCGCAGGAATCGGTCCCAGGTAGCGATGTCTATGTCCTGGCCCTGCAGGCCGAAGTTGCGCAGCGCCTGCCCCAGCAGGCGCTCGCCGAGCGCGGCCGATTCCTCTTGCTGCTGGGTCTTGAGGAAATGCCGGATCTGCGCCCGCGCCTTGCCCGTCATGACATAGGAGAGCCAGGCCGGATTCGGGCTGGCAGAAATGGCGGTGATGATCTCGACCCGGTCGCCGTTCTTCAGTTCGGTACGCAGCGGCATCGACTCGTAGTTGATACGGCAGGCGACGCAGCGATTGCCTATATCCGTGTGCACCGCGTAGGCGAAGTCCACCGGCGTCGCGCCCCGCGGCAGCGCCAGGATTTTGCCGCGCGGAGTAAATACATAGACCTCGCCCGGGAACAGGTCGACCTTGACGTGTTCGAGGAACTCGGCGGAATCTTTCGACGCCGATTGCAGTTCCAGCAGGGATTGCAGCCACTTGTGGGTTTCCTGCTGCAGATCGGACAGGGCGTGCTCGTTCTTGTAAAGCCAGTGCGACGCGACGCCCGACTCGGCGACGTGGTTCATCTCGGCCGTGCGGACTTGCGCCTCCACCGGCGTGCCGTAGGGGCCGATCAGCGTCGTGTGCAAGGACTGGTAGCCGTTGGCCTTGGGGATGGCGATGTAATCCTTGAACTTGCCCGGCACCGGCTTGAAGAGGCCATGCAGCGCCCCCAGCGCCACGTAGCAGGTCGGCACGTCCTTGACGATGATGCGGAAGCCATAGATGTCGAGCACCTGCGAGAACGTCAGGTGTTTGTCGCGCATCTTGCGATAAATGCCGTACAGATGCTTCTCGCGGCCGATCACCTCGGCCTGGATGCCGCATTCCGGCAGGCGATGGCGGATCGATTCGAGAATCTTGCCGACCACTTCGCGACGATTGCCGCGCGCCTGCCTGACCGCCTTGATCAGCACTCGGTAGCGCAGCGGGTGCATGTGGCGGAAGGCCAGCTCCTGCAACTCGCGATAGAGATTGTTGAGGCCGAGCCGATTGGCGATCGGCGCGTAGATCTCCAGCGTCTCGCGGGCGATGCGGCGCCGCTTGTCCGGCCGCACGGCATCGAGAGTGCGCATGTTGTGCAGGCGGTCGGACAGCTTGATCAGGATGACCCGCACGTCGCGCGCCATCGCCAGCAGCATCTTGCGGAAGTTTTCCGCCTGTGCTTCCTCGTAGGA
>DASRXN010000157.1:0-38558 GCA_035654135.1 Rhodocyclaceae bacterium
CAGTCGCGAGGTCGAGCGCATCATCCGCGAGATCGCCGCGGCGGGAACGAAGATCGTCATGACTACGCACAATCTCGGTCAGGCGCGGCGTCTCGCCGAGGACGTGATCTATCTCGATGGCGGCCGGGTGCTCGAACAAACTTCCGTGGTGGAGTTCTTCCAGCAGCCGTGCACGCTTGCCGCACGCGATTTCATCCGCGAGGAAGCCGGTTAAGCCAGCCCTGTCATCAGCTGCACCATTACCGTGTCGCCGGCGCTGACTTTGTCGCGATCGGGTTCGAGGACGATGAAACAGTCGGCCTTCGACATCGAACTCAGCACGCCCGAGCCTTGATGACCGGTCGGTCGCACGCACCATTCGCCCTTGTCCTGAAAGAGGATGCCGCGCTGGAATTCGGTACGGCCCTTGCCCTTCTTCATCGGCTCGACGCAGCGTGCCGGGAAGCTCGGGAACTCGGGCACCGGGTCGACGCCCATGAGCTTGAGGATGGCAGGCCGCACGAACTGGTAGAAGGTCACCATCACTGCCACCGGATTGCCAGGCAGGCCGAACAGCCAGGCGCTTTCCTTGCCTTTACCAATCTTTCCGAAAGCCATCGGCCGGCCCGGTTTCATGGCGATCTTCCAGAAAGCGACCTCGCCGAGCTGCGCCATCAGCTGTTTGATGAAGTCCGCCTCGCCGACCGAGACGCCGCCGCTGGTGATGATCGCATCCGCACAAGAGGTCGCTTCCCTGAAGGCCGCTTCCAGCGCCGCCGGTTCGTCCTTGACCACGCCCATGTCGATGACCTCGCAGCCCAGGCGCGTCAGCATGCCCCAGAGGGTGTAGCGGTTGCTGTCGTAGACGGCGCCGGGGAACAGTGGCGTACCGATCGAGCACAGCTCGTCGCCGGTCGAGAACAGCGCCACGCGCACGCGGCGACGGACCGAAACTTCCGCGATGCCGAGCGAAGCGGTGATGCCGAGCTCCGCAGGCCGCAGCAGCTTGCCGGCGGCGATGGCCGGCGCGCCGGCCCTCAGATCCTCGCCGGCACGGCGCAGGTTCTGCCCGAGACGCTGGCCGGGCGGCACGATCACCATATCGCCCTCCACGCGCACAACCTCCTGGATAACCACGCAGTCGACGCCTGCCGGCAGCACCGCGCCGGTCATGATGCGCACCGTCTCGCCATGACTGACTTTGCCGTCGAAAGCGCGGCCGGCGAAGGCGGTGCCGATGTTTCGCAGCCTGGTCTCGGCGTCGGCGGCCAGATCCCCATGGCGTACCGCCCAGCCGTCCATGGCCGAATTGTCGTGCGCCGGCACATCAACCGGCGAAATGACGTCCGCCGCCAGCACGCGGCCGAGGGCCTGGCGCACGAACAGGCGCTCGTGGCCGGTGATGGCCTGAAGCATTTCGAGGATGATCTGGCGGGCGCGGTCCACTGACAGCGAGTCGGGATCGTAATCGTCGAGACAGGAGAAGATCGGCGCGGTCATGGCATCGGTCGCAAGCGGGGAATGTGAGCCGTCAATTTAGGCCATTTTCACCTGTTTCGGTGATGGCGCCACCGGCGCTATGATTGCCATATGGAAACGCGACTCTTCGAGCGCCTGACGGCGCTCATCGATGCGCTGGAGCTCGGCCTGGTCGAGCGGCGGCAGCACGTGCGCCTGGCGCTGCTGGCGGCGCTGGCGGGGGAGCATACATTGCTCATCGGCCCGCCGGGCACGGCCAAGAGCGAGCTGTCGCGCCGGCTGCACACGGCCTTTTGTGACGCCCGCTATTTCGAACGATTGCTGACGCGCTTCTCGGTGCCCGAGGAGCTGTTCGGGCCGCTTTCGATCCGGGCGCTGGAAGAAGACCGCTACGAGCGGCAGACGGCCGGCTTTCTGCCCGAGGCCTCGATCGCCTTCATCGACGAGGTGTTCAAGGCCAACAGCGCCATCCTCAACGCGCTCTTGACGCTGCTCAACGAGCGCGAGTTCGACAACGGTGCCGGGCGCCAGCGCTGTCCGCTGATCAGCGTCATCGGCGCCACCAACGCCGTGCCGGAGGACGAGGTCGGCGAGGCCTTCTTCGACCGCTTCCTGCTGCGGCTGCCGGTCGCGGCCGTGAGTGACGAAGGCTTCGATGAATTGCTCAAAGTCAGTCATGACGACACGCCGACAAGGCCCGAACTGGCACTCGACAACGGCGATCTCGACGCGTTGACCAAGACTGCGGAGCGCGTCGCGCTGCCGGCCGACATCGGCGCGCTGCTCGGCGAGTTGCGCCGGCACTGCGCGGCCGAGAGCATCGCCGTTTCCGACCGCCGCTGGGTCAAGACGGTCTGGCTGCTGCGCGTTGCCGCGGCGACGTCGGGACGCTCCACGGTGAGTCTATGGGACCTCTTGCTGCTGCCCTGGTGCATCGGCCCCGATGCCGCCAGCCAGACGATGTTCGCCGACTGGCTCGGGGCGCGCCTGGGCGTGCGCGAGGCCTTCTCGCCCGCGCTGCTGACGCGCGTCGTCGAAGCCTTCGAAGCCCAGTTGGACCTTGAAGGCAAGGCCAACGATCTCGATTACGACGAGCGCGGCCGACTCAAGTTTTCTGCGGAAGAACTCGCGACCGACATCGCCGGCAGCATCGGCGACGCCAAGGGCGGCTCGGCGGCGCTGCGCATGACCTACACGCGCCGGCGCCGCTACGGTGCTCGGCATGTCGAAGCGCGCGTGCGACAGATCGACGGGGCGCTGGCGCGCATCGCCGGCTATGCGGCGGAGGTGGCCACCCAGTGTGATGATCTTGCTACCTACCGAACGAGCAATCTCTGGCTCGACGAGGGGCGGCTCGATCGCGTCAGCCAAAACCTCGTCGGCACCGCCGCCTTCGTCGCCGGTCTGACTGCCCGACTTACTGTCGCGCGCAGTGGTTTCCTCGACCTGCCCCGACTCGATGTTGACGATGGTGTGGTGCCGGAGCCCGTCGCCATCGACGACCTCGCCGCATGAACGCGCTGCCCGCGCCGCTGCTGTTCGAGTATCGCGAAGCGCGGCTGGCGGCACTCAACGACCTGTCGCGCAAGCACTGGCTGCAGGGCATGGTGCACTCGCAAGGCGTGCTCGAACCGCGCCTCTCGACGTTGACGGTGTTGCGCCGCGGACTCTTCGCCGGCGAACTGCCGCCCGTGGAAACATGGCAGTGGCCACTACCGGCCGTCGCCCGTGCGCTCGACGCCGTCATGACGGAACTCGGCCTGGCGCGCTATTGCGCCGAGCGGCAGGAACTCGCCGACACGGTGCTGATGAGCCTGCTGTTCCACCTCGATTTCATCGTCGATTACCAGGACAGGGGCGCCTCCGAAGCCGAAGCGCTTGCCATGGCTGTCGAAGCTTTCAGCGACGACTGGCGCGAGCGTTGCGGCGAGATCGACGAGCTGATCGAAGTCTTCGGCCTGCTGCCCGACGACGGCAAGAACACGAACTGGAACCAGCTGCGCGGGCTGCTGCGCTCGACCGGCTGGCAGGAGGTGGTGCGCATCCGCCGCCTGCTCGAACGCCTGCCGGAACTGGCCCGGATCATCCGCGACCTCGGCCGTGCGCGCCTGTCCGACGAGGACGACCCCAGCCTTCAGCAAACGGTCGAGGTCATGGAAGAGGCGACGGCGCTGCTGCCGCACGCACGCCGCCTGCGCATCCCCGACATGCCGGGCGAGACGCGCGGCGTTTGTCGCTCGGACCGCATCGCCCGCATGCTGCCGGCCGAGGCCATGCTGCTCGGCCATCCACGCCTGCGGCTGGTCTGGCACGCGCGCCGAGCCGAGCGGACGCTGCTCTCCTACGAAGACGACGACAGGATGAAGGAAATCCGCCTGCAGCCGGCGCCCGTGCGGCGGCCGGTGCCCGGCACCAAGCCGGGCAAGCGCGCCGAGATGGGGCCGATGCTGGTCTGCGTCGACACCTCGGGCTCGATGCAGGGCGGCGCCGAGGCCATCGCCAAGGCCACCGTGCTCGAAGCCATGCGCACGGCCCAGGCCCAGCGGCGCGCCTGCCACGTCTTTGCCTTCGGCGGTCCCGATGAAGTCGTCGAGATGGAACTCGGCATGGACATGGCCGGCATCGAGCGTCTCGCCGGTTTCTTGGGACAGGCGTTCCGCGGCGGCACAGACATCTGCGGCCCGCTCGACAAGGCGCTGGCGAAGCTCGAAAGTCAGTCGTGGCGGCACGCCGACCTGCTGATCGCCTCCGACGGCGAATTCGGCGCCACCCCGGAAATGGCAGCGCGGCTGGAGGAAGCCAAACGGACACAGGGCCTGCGCGTGCAGGGGGTGCTGATCGGCGACCGGGAGACCGTCGGCTTCCTCGAAATCGCCGACCACATCTTCCCGGTGCGCGACTGGCGCAAGTTCGGTGGTGCCGCAACTGAGTCGCCGGTCCATTCGCACCGGCTGACGGCGATGTACTTCCCAGGTGCGCTGCGCAGCCAGGAGAATCTCGACGCCACCGTCTCGCCCGAAAAAGCTGCGGCAGTGGTGCGCAGGGGCAAGCCGTAAACTGTAGCGGCAAGGCTCTCGCGCAGCGCGAACATTTATGGCGACCGGTTCGATCCCGCCGCAGTGCTTGCGCGGCTCACTCGATGATGTGGTGTACCGGCAGCCTGGTCATGCTCCACGCGCCAGCCTTGGCATCGTAGTCGGACGCGGTGAAGACATGCCACTCGGCGTCGTTCAGCCGCGGATGATCGGCCCGATAGTAGTAGCCGGGCCACCTTGTTTCCTGCCGGAACTGCGTGTGCCGAATCACCGCCTCCGATGTCAGGACCCGGTGGTGCAGTTCCCAGGCACGCTGGAGCTGGTGGAGATCTTCGGCGCCGAGATGTTCGAGATCCTCCTTCAGCATGATCAACAACTCCAGGCCACGGTTGAGCAAGGGCTCGTTGGTCACATAGAACGTGCTATAGCCGCCGACATACTCGTCCATGATCTTCTCTAGCCGCTGCAGCCCTTGCAGGGGCAGCAGGTAGCCCGGCGCCACGGTGCCGGCGACGATCTCGTTCCTGCCCACCCGATAGTTATCCAGCGGCCGGAATATCGCCTTTGCCAGTCTTTGGATCTGGGCTTCGTCGGCCTCGGGGGCGGTCCCTTGCAGGTCCATGACATACCTGACGGCCGCTTTGCCAGCGATCCTGCCCTCGGTAAAGGAGCCGGATGAGAACTTGTGCGCCGAGCCGCCGATGGTGTCACCGGCGCCGAAGAGGCCTTCGATCGTTGTCATCCGGTTGTATCCCCATTGATAGTCCGACGGTGCGCAGTCCTCCGGCCCACTGGCCCAGGCGCCCGAGCAGGTGGCATGGGAACCCATGATGTAGGGCTCGGAGGTGATCAGCTCGGATGGCCTCTCCTTGGGGTCTATGTTCTGCGACGCCCAGACCACCGCCTGGCCCACCGTCATGTCGAGGAAATCCTCCCAGCCGATTTCCTCCTTCTCCTTCGTGTCGAGACATGCCTGCGTCTGCATGTAGATGGGTCCCCGGCCGGCCTTCATCTCCTCGATCATGGCGTGGTTGCGCAGGCAGGTCGGCATCGGCTTGACGTCCGCATACTTGCCGACGAGCGCCTTGATCTCGTCGAAGCGACGGTCCTCGTATTTCTCGCCATAGGCATTGGTGGCGTAGGCCTTCAGCAGCAGGAACCAGGCGCCGACCGGGCCGTAGCCGTCCTTGAAGCGGGCGAGGACGATCCTGTTCTCCATCTGGATCATCCTGGCTCCGGCCTCGATCAGCAGCCCGTAGGCCGAGGCGCTGCTCCAGGGCGCGTACCATGTCCTGCCGGTGCCTTCGCCGATCGCCCGTGGCCGGTAGATGTGCGAAGCACCGCCGGCGGCGACGATGACAGCCTTTGCCCTGAAGACGTAGAAGTTGCCATCGCGGACATCGAAGCCGACCGCGCCGGCTATCCGGTTGGGTCGGGCCTTGTCCATGAGCAGGTGCGTCACCATGATCCGGTTGTACACCTGGCTGGCCGCCTTGGTCGCGGCCTCGGCGATGATCGGCTTGTAGCTCTCGCCGTGAATCATGATCTGCCATCGGCCTTCCCGCAGGTAGTGGCCGGTCTGCGGGTCCTTCATGATCGGCAGGCCCCATTCCTCGAACTTGTGCACTGTGGAGTCGACGTGCCGGGCGATGTCGTAGATCAGGTCTTCGCGCACCAGCCCCATCAGGTCGCCCCGGGCGTAGCGCACGTGGTCCTCCGGCTGGTTCTCGCCCCACTGCATGCCCATGTAGCAATTGATCGCCGACAGGCCGTGGGCGACGGCGCCGCTGCGCTCGATGTTCGCCTTTTCGGCGACGACGATCTTCAGGTTCCGCCCCCAGTAGCGGGATTCGTAGGCGGCCCCGCAGCCGCCGAAGCCGCCGCCGACGATAAGCACGTCGGTATCGACGAATATGGTTCTTCTGGAGGAAAAGAGCCCCACCGTGTCACCTGCTTACTTCGCCGCGGAGGACAGCATCGGCAGCGCCGCTACCTTGAGTGCCGCCGGTTCATGGGCCAGCAGCGGCGAACTGAATTCACCGGGCTCCGGCGCTGCGAAATCGGCCGGCGCCTTGATCGAACCCCAGGGCGTGGTCCGGATCGGAAAGGTGAATTCCTTCACCCGCCCATCCCGATACCTGATCCTCCAGGAGATCGAACCCTTGTCCTTTTCCCTGAGCACCCGGACCTTGTGTCCCAGTGGCGCGAAGTCGGCATAGCCGCGGACATCGATGGCGTGCTGCGGACAGGCCTTCACGCACGAATAGCACTCCCAGCAGAAATTGGGTTCGATGTTGTAGGCCCGGCGATAGACCGGATCGATATGCATGATGTCGGACGGGCAAATATCCACACATTGGCCGCAGCCATCGCATTTTGTCATGTCGGTGAAGGTGGGCATGGTGATTACCTCCTGATGTTGCAAACGTCGGCGGGCCGCGGCAGGTCGGAAGAACCGTCGGCTTCCTCCACTCGCCTCTGGAAGGCCGCCATCGGCTTGTAGAACATGTGGGCAAATTTCGACCAAGGCACCGATACGAAGAGCAGCGTCGTGAAGAAGATGTAAATTCCGAACAAGACCATGCTGACAACGATGCCGGCCTGCGCGACCTGGGCGAAATGCCATGCCAATCCGCATGCGACACTCGCCAGCAGGCTGCCGACGAACAGGTCGGCACGGATCAGGCGGAACGGCGAGTGGCCTTCATGGGCGACATTCACCTTGAGAACGAAGAAGAACCAGGCGCCACCGACCAGCAGCATCAGCGCACCGGCGTTCCACAGCGCCGTCAGAATGATCGGAGTGTGGGCGGCCGTCGGATAGCAAAACACCAGAACGATTGTGGTGATAAGGTAGGCCACGAAGCCATATGACATCAGCAGGTGCGAGAGCCGCCTGTCCCACTGACAGAACTCGCCCGAAGTCGCCACCTCCCGGCCGATCGTTCCTATCACCAGAGATGCGATCTCCACACTGCCTAGCTGCCGCTGCGCCGCGGCCCTTGCCTTTCGCCGGCGCAAGGCGAAAAATTCCGCGCTTCGCTTGTGATGGAGATCAATTAATGTTCCAAGGGCAACCGCCAGCGCCATCAGAACCACATAGATCTGCATGACAATCGGCGGGAGTTGTTCGCTGAGCAGGGCGAATGGGTTGCTGGCAAACATATAAACCCTTCCTCATCGCTGCTCCAGCCAACGCCACCCCTCGACCGGCGCTACTGCCGAGCATTACTCCCTGCTGCTTAACTAAACTAATAGCTACACGAAGGCCCTTTGTCAATGAACCGCACCCGACGTAGTACGCAACAGCAAACCACCCGCTTTGCTGGCGAGTACCTCGCGCAGCTCGAAGCATTCGCGGCGGTCGGCCCGATCCCGCGCGTGCGCGCGCTGCACCTGCCGCCGCCCATACCGGAGGGGGATCGGAACGCCAACAAGGGTGAGTTCTGCGCGCTTGAACTGGACGATGGTTCGCTCGGTTTGTCCTACGTGCTGCTCGACGACACTCTGGAAAAGATGCGTTCAGCAGCCGAGGACTTCCATCTGGCCGGCACCGACGCGCTGGCCCTCGCGCGCCGTTACGTCGACGGCCGCGGCATCGACAAGACGTTCGGCTTCGCCGCCGCCAACGCGCTGACGCGTTGCCTGTTCGACCGCGCCGGTTTCGTGCCCGACATCAGTGCCGATTCCATCGGCGGCATCGATCCGCGACCTGCCGATCACATCGGCATGATCGGACTGTTCAAGCCGCTACTGGGCCGCATCCTCGGCAGCGGCGCGCGGCTGACGGTGGTAGAGCTGAACGCCGACCTCGCCGGCGCGCAGGAGGGTTACGTGGTTACGCTCGACACCGACGCCCTCGGCGACTGCAACAAGGTCGTATCGACCAGCACGCTGCTGCTCAACGACACGCTCGACCGCATGCTCGCCTGCTGCCGCAACGCGCGCTGGTTCGCCATGGTCGGGCCGAGCGCCGGCTGCCTGCCGGACGCGCTGTTTGGGCGCGGCGTGACGCTGCTCGGCGGCAGCTGGGTCACGGACCGGGCGGGCTTCGTCAATGCGCTCAAGCGTGGTGAATCGACCAGTGCCTGTGCGCGCAAGTTCGCGCTCACCCGGGACGACTATCCCGGCACCCCGGCACTGCTGAAACGCCTGCAGTCCTGAGCGCACGATCCCTGAAGCCACATCGATGAACTTCTTCTCGGCCATCTTTGCGCGCGCCCTCACATCACGCAATTACCGGCTTTATTTCACGGGCCAGCTGATATCCCTCGCCGGCACCTGGATGCAACAGATCGCCATGATCTGGCTGGCCTGGCGGCTGTCGAATTCGGCCCAGGTCCTCGGCATGGTCGGCTTTGCCAGCCAGATTCCGATCCTGCTCCTGGGGCCCTTCACGGGCGTGCTGACCGATCGCTTCGATCGGCGACGGATTCTGATCATCACCCAGTCGGTAGCCATGTTGCAGGCGCTGATGCTGACTGCCCTGACCTGGCTGCAATGGATCTCGCCCAGTGCGCTGATCGGCATGGCTTTTGTCCTGGGCTGTGTCAATGCGCTGGATGTTCCGGCACGCCAGGCGTTTTCCGTGCAACTGGTGGACAACCGTGCCGACCTGCCGAATGCGATTGCCCTCAATTCGCTGCTGATGAACACCGCGCGCTTCGTCGGCCCGGCCTTGGCCGGTTTGGCGGTCGCCAGCATCGGTGAAGCATGGTGCTTCGCCATCAACGCCGCCTCGTACCTGGCGGTGATCCTGGCGCTGCTCGCCATCGATTCGAAGAGCCGCAGCACGATCCATGAATCCGCATTGGCCGCTTTCCGCGAGGGATTTCGCTACGTCCTCGACCACCCGGACATTCGCTCGCGTCTTCTGGTCGTGGCCGCCGTCAGCTTTCTGGTGACGCCCTATGCAGTCCTGATGCCGCTTTTCGCCAGCACGATCTTTCATGGCGATGCCCGCACCTACGGCTTCCTGATCGGCTGCGCCGGCGCAGGATCGTTGCTGGCAGGGCTCTATCTGGCGAGCCGCAAGGGCACGGAGGGATTGTCGCGGCGGGCAATCGGTGCCGTGATCGTCACCGGGGCGGCCCTGTCTCTGTTCGCCATCAACCATTTGTTGCCGCTTGCTTTCGTCATCGTCATGGCGCTGGGCTTCTCGGTGATCCTGGTCATCGCCGGCAGCAACACCCTGATTCAGGTCTGGGTCGAAGATGCCTATCGTGGCCGGGTGATGGCCATCTTTTCGATGGCGTTTCTGGGCGTCGCGCCGCTCGGCAGCTTCGCCGTCGGCCATCTGGCTCACTACGTGGGTGTTCAGCCAACCTTGCTGGGGTGTGGGATTGCCACGGTCCTGGTGGGCCTCATGGCCAGACATCGCCTGTGATGTATCACGCGGCGTAATTGAGTACCGCGAAAAAGTGGCAGCCGGTGCCGGCCGTGACGAAGCCATGCCATACGGCGTGTCCGTAGCGGATGCGGGAATCGAGCATGAAGAACGCCACCCCCACCGTATAGGCGACGCCGCCGGCCACCAGCAAGGCGATGCCCGGCAGCGGGACGTGCTCGACCAGCGGCACGGCCGCAATCAGCACGAGCCAGCCCATGACGAGATAGAGCCCCGTCGACAGCCAGCGATGCGACAAGCGGTCAAAAACCTTCAGGACGGTGCCGGCGACCGCCAGCGACCAGACGATGCCGAACAGCGTCCAGCCCCACGGACCGCCCAGCGCGCCGAGCGAGAACGGCGTATAGCTGCCGGCGATGAAGAAGTAGATGGCGCTGTGATCGAGCTTCATGAAGATGCGTTTCAGGCGACCCGGCCGCAAGGCGTGATAGAGCGTCGAGGTCAGGTAGAGCAGGATCATCGTCGCCGCAAAGACGCTGGCGCCGACCACGTTGGCAGCGCCGAAATCCTGCGCCGCCACGATCAGGAATGGTGCGCCAACGATGGCCGCCAGCAGCGCCACGCCATGACTGACGCTGTTGGCGATCTCCTCGCCCGGACTCGGGTGACCGACTCTTATTTCGACAGCCATTTCAGTACCGTTGTGTAGAGCAACTCCGGCTTGACCGGCTTGAAAATGAAATCATTCATGCCGGCATTCAGGCAGCGCCGCTTGTCCTCGGCGAACGCATTCGCCGTCATGGCCAGAATCGGCGTCCGGCGATATTGGGGAAATTGGCGAATCTGCCGGGTCGCTTCCAGCCCGTCCAGGTTCGGCATCTGCATATCCATCAGGATCAATGCATAGTCGTTCGCGACGGCCAGTTTGAGGGCTTCTGCCCCGTCTCCCGCAACGTCGACTGTCAGTCCAACATTATTCAGCATGGCCAACGCCACTTCCCGGTTGATCGGTTCGTCCTCGGCCAGGAGAATGTGTGCCCCCGGATAATCCCGATTGAGGATTTCCTCTGCCAACTCTGAACTTGGCAGACCTGCGGCTATTTCGTCCGGCCCGCCCTTTTTCAATCTGACGGAAAACCAGAAGGTGCTGCCTACCCCTGGCGTGCTGTCCACCCCGGCATCGCCGCCCATGATCTGAGCGATCTTCTTGGTAATGGCCAACCCCAGGCCGGTGCCCCCATACTGGCGCGTCAAGGTGTTGTCGGCCTGCTCGAACGCGGCGAAGAGCCGGGGCAGGGACTCCGGCGCAATGCCGATGCCGGTGTCCGTCACCTCGAAGCGGATCAGGGCATCGACGGGGTTGTCTTCCAGCAGCCTTGCCCGCAGGGTGATCGTGCCGGCCTCGGTGAATTTGACGGCGTTGGCGGCGTAGTTGAGCAGGGCTTGCTGCAGCCGGGTCGCATCGCCGAGCAGACCCGACGGCAAGGTGGCGACTTCCGTGCGCCACGTCAGGTGCTTGGCCTCAATCTGCTCGCGCAGAATCGAGGTGACATTGCTGATCAGATTTTCGACCCAGATCCCGGTTTCTTCCAGCTCGAACTTGCCGGCTTCGATCTTGGAGAGATCGAGAATGGCGTTAATGGTGCCGAGCAGGTGTTTGCTGGCGGCTTCGAGCTTGCCCATCTGCTCCGTCTGCCTTGGCTTGAGGCCGTCCCGCCGGATCAGGTGGGCCATGCCGGAAATAGCGTTAAGCGGTGTTCTGATCTCGTGACTCATGTTGGCCAGAAAGCAGCTCTTTGCCTTCGTCGCAGCTTCGGCTCTTTCGCGCGCCAGTATCGCTTCCCGCTCCGCTTCCTTGCGGGCCTGAATATCCGCGATGACCGAGACGAAATAGTCCGGTGTGCCGTCATGTTTTCGCACCAGCGTGGTGAACCGGTCGGTCCACACGGAACCACCGTCCTTGCGCAGGTAACGCTTTTCCCGGGTGACGTCCTGCACTTCGCCGGAGAGCATCCGGAGCCGGTCGGCTTCGCTGGCGTCCCGATCATCCGGATGCGTCACGTCATGAAGCTTCAGCGCTTGCAGCTCGATTTCGCTGTACCCCAGCATTTCACACACCTTCCTGTTGGCGCGCAGCCAGCGCCCATCGGGGGAGAACAAGCCGATGCCGGCGGCCGCCTGCTCGAACGTGGCTTCAAACTTCACCTCGCTGTCTCGCAATGAAGCCTCGGCCCGTTTGCGTTCGGTGATGTCGATGGCGATGCCGCACACCGCCCAGATTTCATCGTCGCAATCGACGAGCGGGTACTTCAGGGAATTGAAGGTGTGCATGCCATCGTCGAGTGGGGCGACCTCTTCCGTCTGGATGGCCTTGCCGCCACTTACGACTTTTTGATCGACGGCGCGAAATGCGTCGGCCACCGCTTGCGAAAACAGATCATGGTCCCGGCGCCCGAGCATGGAGAAATTGGTGACATGAAACTGCTCGGCGAACATTGCGTTTACCGTCAGGTAGCGGCCATCGAGGTCCTTGACGAAGATCATGGCCGGCGTATTGTCGATGACCGATTGCAACAGACCCCGGTGCCGCCTCAGCGAAGCTTCCGCCCGCTTTCGCTCCGTGATGTCGCGGACGAAGACCAGTCCGATGCCGCCCCCCTCGCCATTGAGTGGCACTGCACTGACTTCCACGTCGACCGGTGTGCCATCCAGCTTGAGATAGACCTCCTCGTGCAACGGCATGCGCTCGTTGTGGTCCAGCACCCGGTTCATCCGTTCCTGGGCCACCGGGTGGCATTTCGGGAGGACGCGTTCGAGAAAGAACTGGCCGATCAGTTGGTCCGCGGAAGCTACACCGAACAAGACCTGCGCTGCCGGGTTGAGATAGGTAAAACGCCCCGCCGACAACGTGAAGATTGCATCGGGAGCATTGTCCGCCAGGATGGCGAACTGTTCCTTGTCCTGAATCACCGTAGTCCTCCCGGCCGGAAATGGCAGCTGATCCGGAATCATATCAACCGCAGCAATCAGGGGGGATCAAATCTTACCGGACCTGGCGGTCGATGTACGACAAGGCCGGCCTCGCTTACCGTAAGGGATGCGACAGATCATTCACTCGCTTGCAAACCATGCTTGACCGCCGTCATTTCGGCCAGAATGGAGACGGCGATCTCGGGCGGAGTACGACTGCCGATGGGCAGACCCGCCGGGCCATGCAAGCGATCGAGCTCGGCCTGTGACAGGTCGAAATGCTGTCGCAGCCGCTCGCGCCGTCGCTCGTTGTTGATCCGTGAACCGAGGGCGCCGACATAGAATGCCGGCGACTTCAGCGCTTCGAGCAACACCATGTCGTCCAGCTTGGGGTCGTGGGTCAGCGCGACGATGGCGCTGTGCGGATCGAGCCCCAGTTCGATCACTGCGTCGTCCGGCATGCCCGGCACCAGCGTCGTTCCCGGCACATTCCATTCGGTGGCATATTCGCTGCGCGGATCGCAGATGAAGACCTGGTAGTCCAGCGCCTGCGCCATCTGGGCGAGGTAGGTGGAAATCTGCCCGGCGCCGACAATCAACAGGCGCCAGCTTGGGCCATGCAGCGTGGTCAGTGTCCGGCCATCCCAAGCCAGCGCGTCGCCGGCTGAGCCGGGGGCAATCAAGGCACCCGGCTGGCCGATGACCACGCTGCGCAGAGCGAGCTGGCCGGCGGCAATTCGCTTGCTCATGGTTTGCAGCGAGGCGACATCCGGCGATGCCTCGATCACCAGTTCCATGCGGCCACCGCAAGGCAGGCCGAAGCGACGAGCCTCATCAGGCGTGACGCCGTAGCTCACCACGAAGGGGGCCGCTATTGCTTCGAAGTTGCCTTTCAAACAGCGGTCAATGAGGTCGCCTTCGATGCACCCGCCGGAAACCGAGCCTTGCACCTGGCCGTCGTCGCGCAACGCCATCCATGCGCCCGGCGGGCGGGGCGCCGAGCCCCAGGTCCGGGCGACGGTGACCAGCGTGAAGCGATGCCCGGCTGCCGCCCAGCGTTGGACGGCAGCGAGAACCTGCGTATCCTGGCTGTCCAAGTCAGGCCGCCAGTTCTGCTGAGTTGAAGGGCAGGCGCCGCAGGCGCTTGCCAGTGGCGGCGGCGATGGCATTGGCGACGGCCGGCGCGACCGGCGGCACTCCCGGTTCGCCGATGCCGGTCGGTGCTGCTGTCGAGGGCACGATATGCACCTCGACCACCGGCATTTCGTCGATGCGCAGCAGCGGAAAACCGTCGAAGTTGCCCTGCTCGACGAGCCCTTCCTTGAGTGTGATCGCCTCGTGCAGCGCTGCTCCGAGCGCGAAGCCGACCGCTCCTTCGACCTGCGAGCGGATGTTGTCCGGATTGATCGCCGTGCCGCAATCGACCGCGCAAACGACGCGGTCGACCTTCATGGCCCCGTCTTTCCTGACGGTCACTTCGGCGACCTGCGCGACGTAGGAATTGAATGATTCATGAACCGCGATGCCGCGACCACGCCGTTCGCCGGCCGCCGCCTTGAGCGGCCTGCCCCAGCCGGCCTTGTCGGCAGCCAGCTTGAGCACGCCGGCATGGCGCGGGTGTTCGGTGAGCAGTTCAAGCCGAAGGGCAACCGGGTCCTTGCCCATCGCGGCCGCGACTTCATCGAAAAATGTCTCAGTCGAATAGGCCGTGTGCGAGGAACCTACCGAGCGCCACCAGAGTACCGGTACGCCGATATCCTTCGGCGTATGCAGATCGACGGTCAGGTTGGGGATGGCGTAGGGCAGGTTGGCAGCACCCTCGACAGAGACCATGTCAATGCCGTCCTTGACCAGCATCTTTTCAAAAGGCGAGCCGATCAAAATGGATTGCCCGACCAGCCGGTGGCGCCAGCCGATCAGTTTGCCGCCGCCATCCAATGCAGCTTCAAGTACGTGGTGGAAGAGCGGCCGGTAGTAGCCGGCACGCATGTCGTCCTCGCGCAGCCAGACCAGCTTGACCGGCGCCCGACCATTGATCGCCTTGGCAATCTGCGCCGCCTCCAGCACATAGTCGGAATCCTTGCAGGCGCGCCGCCCAAAGCTGCCGCCGGCGTAGAGCATGTTGATCCTGACCTGCTCAGGCTTGAGGCCGAGCACCTGGGCCAAGCCGTACTGGTCGCCGGTATGCAGTTGTTCGCCGTTCCAGACTTCGCAACCATCGGCATCCAGGCGAATGACGCAGTTCAGCGGCTCCATCGCGGCGTGGGCGAGATAGGGAAAATCGTAGGCGGCACTGACCACCCTGGCCGCCCCGGCAAAGGCCAGGGCGGTATCGCCGACCTGCTTGGCAACCGCCCCTGGCGACTTGGCCATTTCCTTGTAGATGGCGAGAATTTCATCGCTGCCCAACTTGAAGGCGGTGCTTTCGTCCCACGTTATCGACAGCGCATCGCGGCCCTTCTTGGCGCTCCAGGTGTCGCTGGCGAGCACAGCCACGCCCTGCGGTATCTGCACGACCTCGACGACGCCCTTGACTGCTTTTGCCCGGCTGGCATCGAAGGACTTGACGGTCGCGCCGAAACGCGGCGGATGCGCGACCACGGCAACCAACATGCCGGGCAGGAAGACATCCTGCGTGAAGCGGGCCGAGCCGTTGGTCTTGGCCGCGGTGTCCTTGCGCTTGGCCTGCTTGCCGATCAGGCGAAAATCCTTGGGATCCTTTAGCTTGGGGTCGGTCGGTACGGCTTCCTTGGCCGCATCGACGGCCAGTTCACCAAAGCTCGCCTTGCGGCTGCTGGCGGCATGGCTGACTACACCATCATGAACGACGATGTCGGCCTCACCCACCTGCCAGCGCCGCGCTGCCGCCGAAACCAGCATGGCCCGTCCGGCCGCACCGGCCTTGCGCATCTGCTCCCAGGAATTGGCCATCGCCGTGCTGCCGCCGGTACCCTGCGCCGGACCCCAGAACAGGTTGTTGTAGCGCTTGGCATCGGCCGGTGCGCCTTCGACGCGCACTGTCTTCCAGTCGGCATCCAGTTCTTCGGCCAGGATAGTTGCGAGGCCGGTGTAGGTGCCCTGGCCCATTTCCAGGTGCTTGGAAATTACTGTCACGCTGTTGTCGATGCCGATACGCAGGAAAGCATTCGGCTCAAAGTTAACCGCAGCCGCCAGACCTTCGCCCGCTTTGCCTGGACCGGCAGCCGGCGCCGCCAAAGCCGGCAGACAGAAGCCTAAAGTCAGGCCGGCGCCGGCCTGCAGGAATTGGCGACGACTGAGGTTCTCAATCACGATTTCGCTCATGGTCAATCCTCCTAGCCCAGCGTCCTGGCGGCTTCGTGAATGGCTGCCCGGATGCGCACGTAGGTCGCGCAGCGGCAGAGGTTGGCGGACATGGCGTTGTCGATGTCGGCATCGCTGGGCTTGCGGTTCTTGCTCAGCAACGCGACGGCACTCATGATCTGGCCTGACTGGCAGTAACCGCACTGCACAACATCCAGCTTGCGCCACGCTTCCTGCACCGCCTTGCCGACCCGATTGGCATCGATTGCCTCGATGGTGGTGATCTTGCGGCCGGCCACTGCCGATACCGGCACGGAACAGGCACGGATTGGCGTACTATCCACGTGCACCGTGCAGGCGCCGCATAGCGCCTGGCCACAACCGTACTTGGTGCCCGTCAGGCGCAGGGTATCGCGCAATGCCCACAGCAGGGGAGTGTCGGGCGCAACATCGAGCTGGTGCAATTTGCCATTCACATTGAGTTGAATCATGGGCAGGCTCCGCTGGTCAGGGTGGCAGGGGCGGTGATCTGTGCCGTCGACATCGGATTTTTGATGTCCGACAAGAATTGGCGAAATTGGTTCGCTGTCGGATATTAATCCGCGTCGGCCTCATATTGGCCGGCGATACTCCCTATGAGCCCGAATCTCCAGTGTGCAATCAGGGCCAGGAGCAGATGTTCAGGCTTGCCTGACTTAGGTGGTCAAGTGCTGCTCCAGGGCAGCGCGATGCTTCTCGGCGGAGCCGACGATATGCCCGGTCCACCACAGGGCCAGGAAAGTCTGGAGCTCATCTTTATCGAAATTCTCGGTAGTGATGATTTCGGCCGCCAGGTACTCGAACTCGTCCCGTTCGTCCCGGAGCTCATCGAGCAAGGCATCGCCGTGACGGGCGAGCAGCGCCTCCTCGGTCGCAAAGTGCTCGCGCGCGCGCATCATCAGCTCGTCGAAGACCTTGCGGAATTCCCGGTCGCCTTCCGCGCTGGTGTCGGCGAGGTAGTCGGCCAGGTCATTGCACTGCGCCAGGATATTCCCGTGCTGGGCGTCGAGGACTTCATTCCCCACGCTGTATTGCGGGTCCCATTGCACGCGGTTCGGCACGGCTAGAACCCCAGCGATTCGACGACGACCACAAGGTCGGCGAAGCTGGCCGAATCGAGCTTCTTCGCCAGCGCTTCCTTGTCCAGGCCGTCACAGGCAAACGCCGTCATCCGTACCTCGAAGGGCAGTTCCCGAATCTCCAGCGGCGACATGAAGCCGATGTGGCAGATGTGCGCGATGCAGGCACTTTCCGGCTCCGAGAGTTCCAGGCCGTGGTACCGCTGGATCTCGAGATAACGTTCAGCGGTGCGGTTGAGCTTGCCGCTGATCTCCATGGTGTTCTTCTGGCCGTCGGTGAGGATGGCCAGTGGCGGCCCGAAGAAGACGGGTGTCTTGCCGACGTTCCGCGTTTTCTCTTCGCGCGTCAGGGCCGGGGCGACCCACGTGGGGTCGCCCCTGGCCGGCTTCGGCGTTTCAGGCGAATCGGACATCAGTGCTGCGGAATCGGATGCGTTTGCTCAAACTTCGCATCCTTCATACCCTTGGGCAGTTGCGGCGGCGCTTCCGGTTGCAGCTGGATGAAGCCCTTGTTGCGCGCGCCATCCTGCACGTTGTGCGGGTTGTGGCACTCGGTGCAGACGAACCAGCGCTTCTTGCCTGTGCTGGCCCATTCGCCGATCCGCTTGCCGTGGATGCCGTCGCGCCAGTCGCGCAGCTTGTCGCCATGGCACTTGCCGCAAAGCAGCTGCGGCTGGTCGAAGCTCACCGGGTCGCCGAAGTGGTCGACGAGCTTGTTGCGCTGGGTCGTGTGATGGCAATCGAGGCACCAGATGCGGCCGCGGCCATGCTGCAGATCCTTGACGTCGGGCACCAGGCCTTCCATCGTCGGGATCGCCTTCGGTCTCTTGTCCTTCGGCAAGGTGGGCGGATTGAATTTGGGGCCGACGCCGTTATGGCAGGCAGTGCCGCACATCGGCAGGATGTTCAGCTTCTCCGAGCGCGGCTTGACGAGCGCGTGCCCCTCCGGGATATTGTCCAGCAGCGGCATCTTGCCCATCGGCACGGTACCCTCGAAGGGGTCGCCGTACCAGAGCGCGGCGCCAGTCTTGGGCGAGCACTTCACGTTGAGCAGGCCGGGCTTGATCTCGTGCTGCGTGATCTCCGAGGCGCCCTTGCGGCTTTCGAAACACGTCACTTCCTTCGCCGGTTCCTGGGACGAGGCGGTGGCAGCAACCCCGCAGCAGAAGGCGATGAGCATCGTATGGAATGCAAACTTTTTCATGATCGTCGTCTCACTTGGCCGCCACGGCCTGGCCGCCGTATTTGATCTCGCCCTGCAGGATGCCGATGGCGCCCTTGAGCAGGATGGTCAGGATGAAGAAACCGAATGCCCAGATGCCGAGGGTGAGTAGCCACTCGACGAAGGTCGGGTAATACTCAGTCACCTCGCCGATCGGGGTCGGGATGAAGCCGGGGACGATCAGCCCCATGCCCTTTTCGATCCAGATGCCGATGAAGGCCATGACGCAGGGGATCGGCAGCAGCTTCATGTTGTTGCGGAAGGCCGGGATCAGGAACAGGATGAAAGCACTGACCATCAGGAACACGGAACTCCAGAACCAGGGCACCAGACTGGTCAGGCCGTGCAGGCCGAACATCAGGTAATAGAGTCCGTTCGCATGCTCGGTGCGGGCGTACAGCTCGACCACGACTTCCGACATCGTCAGGAAGATCGCGATGCCCAAGCACCAGGTGACGATGGTCGTCAGGAGCTTGATCGCGCTGTCATCGATCCAGAACTTGGTGTTGTTGCGCACGATCAGGAAGGCCAGGATGATCAGTGCCGGACCTGCTGCAAACGCCGTGGTGATGAAGCGGATCGGCATCATGCTGTGGAACCACATCGGACGCGCCGGCATGGTCGAGATCAGGAACGCCGTGACGGTGTGGATGGACAGCGCCCAGACAATCGCGATCCACACCAGCGGCATGAACCACGTCTTGTTGAGCTTGCCGCCCGTGTATTTCACCCACAGGTAGTAAAAGCCGCAGATGGCGTTCAGGATCAGATAGCCGGTCAGCACCATCACGTCCCAGCCGAGCATCGAATGCGGGAAGTTGTAGATGCCGATGATCGGGATCATATGCCACAGGCGGTCGGGCCGACCCATGTGGGCGAAGACGAACATCATGACCATGATCACGGCGGTGATCGCCAGCATCTCGCCCAGCACGGCAACTTTGTGCATGCCCTCGTGGTGATAGGCATAGGCCGGGAAGACGATGGTCACCGCCCCCGCGGCCACGCCGACCAGGAACACGAGGTTGGCGAAGTACAGACCGTCGTGGATCTGGCTGGTCATGCCGGTGACGATCAGGCCATCGGTATTTTGCAGGTAGAACACATACATCATGCCGACGATGAGCACCGCGAGCGAGCCCATCCAGGCATAGAACTTCGTGCCGCCCTTGAGGACGTAACGCGTGTAGTCGGAAGCGAAACTGATCAGTTGCACGGCCGGCTCCTCAATCGTAGAAGTAGAAGAATTTCGGGAAGGTGTTGTTTTCCGCCTTGAGGCGGAATACGTTCTTCCTCGCCAGGACCAGGCTCACTTCGCTTTCCGGGTCGAGCAGATTGCCGAACTTGCGCGCGCCGACCGGGCAGACCTCGACGCAGGCCGGGTAGCGTCCCTGCCGGGTGCGCTGCAGGCACCAGTGGCACTTCTCGACGACGCCGCGCATGCGCGGCCGGTTGCCCAGGTAGTGCGTCACCGGGTTCATCTCTTCCTTCGGCAGGACGGGCGTGGTCAGGTTGATGCGGCGCGCCCAGTACGGGCAGGCGCCCATGCACATGCGGCAGCCGATGCACCAGTTGTAGTCGATCACCACCGGGCCGTCGGCTTCGCGGTAGGTCGTCCGAACCGGGCAGACCTTGACGCAGGGCGGCTTCTCGCACTGCATGCAGGCGATCGGCATGTAGGTGGCGTCCTTTTCCGGAACCGCCTCGGGTTCGTAGCGATATTGCCCTTCGAGCACCTGGCCGGCCGGGGAATAGGCGTTGCCGCCGACCTGGATGCCCAGTCCTTCGGGATAGCCGTGGTCCATCTTCTCGTTCGAGAACTCGCCGCGTTCCATGCGCAGCACCTGGATCCACTCGATGCGCTCGCCAGGCCTGGTGCCGCGCGACTGGTTGTTCTCGGCGACGCAGGCCTTGACGCAACGGCGGCATCCAATGCACTTGCGAATGTTCAGCGCGTAGCCCATGAGCACGCCCGGCTGCGCGTCGGTGGTGTCGACGGTGACCTTCTTGCCGTATTCCTCGGAATAGCGCCTCTCGAGCCGCGCCCGCGCCTCGGCCTTCTCCTCCGGCGTCATCAGGCGGTAGTTTTTCTGGAAGTGCTCGGCCCACTCGATGGTGGCCTTGGCGTCGCCGGACTGGGTCATCAGCGCCGCCGTGCCCATCAGCGACGACAGGCTCAGCGTGCCGCCGGCCTTCAGAAAACTGCGGCGCGAGGTTTTCAGAACGTTCGCAGCAGGATCTGCCGACGCGGGTGGCACCACACATTCGGATGATTGCTCCTTGGCCGGACTGGCCGAGGGAGTCTTGTTGGGGGTCACAATACTGTCCTCCTTATAGGGGAAATAAATAATTGATAATGTTGAGTATGTTGCGGCAAACCAGACTCGAACTGACCCGCTGGGCGCCAAATGGATAGCACGATCATACTGGGCGGTGCAAACTCAAAAGGCGACTTAGATCAAGTATTGAAGAGATTGCTTATTCCGCATCGTCCAATAACAAAAGGAGGCAGGCTGGCGGTTCTGGCTTCCGCTTTGGCGAGTTCGTCAAATGCCAGTCAAAGAGTCAGCCGTCGCGACTCGCCGAATGGTGATTGATTCTGACTGGAAGCGGTGCCTCACGGTCCACGTCCTTTTCAATACCCCGGCGACAAACTATATTAATTGCGGCGAGCGTTGCATTCGAAGCAAGGGAGTCGGCGATGATGAACTTGAATGTGAATGGCAGCATGCACCAGGTAGATGTCGAGCCGGAGATGCCGCTGCTTTGGGTGTTGCGTGATCACCTGGGGCTGCTCGGCGCGAAGTATGGCTGCGGTATTTCGACCTGCGGTGCCTGTACGGTGCTGGTCGATGGCGAGGCGGTGCGCGCCTGTGGCGTGCGCGCTGCGGAAATGGCCGGCAAGAGAATCGTGACCATCGAGGGGCTGTCGAAGGATGGCCTCCATCGCGTCCAGCAGGCCTGGATCGACCACGAAGTGCCGCAATGCGGCTACTGCCAGACCGGCCTGATTATGTCGGTCACCGCCTTGCTGGCCAGGAACCCAAACCCAACGGATGCCGAGATCGATCGGTCCATCACCAACCTGTGCCGCTGCGGTACCTACCAGCGGGTGCGCACGGCCATCCACGCGCTGGCCAAGGCCGGCTGAGGAGGACGATCATGACGATCACCATTTCGCGCCGTGATTTCCTCAAGGTCTCCACCACTGCCGCCGGCGCGCTGGCGCTGGAGTTCTGCTTCCCGGTCGCGGCCGCGCGCGCGGCGCCCGCGAGTGAAGTCACCGAGGTCAATGCCTGGATCGTGATTCATCCCGACGATCGCGTGGTCATCCGCATCGCCCGTTCGGAGATGGGCCAGGGAACGTTCACGGCACTGGCGCAACTGGTCGCGGAAGAACTCGATTGCGACTGGGCCAAGGTCAGCGCCGAATTCGCCTCGCCGAACGAGCACATCCGGCGCAACCGAATCTGGGGTTCGATGTCCACCGGCGGCAGCATGGGCGTGCGCTCGTCGCAGGATTACGTGCGCAAAGCAGGCGCCAGCGCTCGCGAGATGCTGGTCGCGGCGGCGGCCGGACGCTGGCAGGTGCCGCCGGCCGAGTGCTTCGCCGACACGGGCGTCATCACCCACAAGCCAACGGGCCGGAAGCTTCGCTACGGCGAAGTGGCTGGCGAGGCGGCCAGGCTTGCGCCGCCGAACGATGTGAAGTTGCGCGATCCGAAGGACTGGCGGATAGCCGGCAAGTCCATGCATCGCCTCGACATTCCCGACAAGGTGTTGGGCAAGCCGGTCTTCGGCGTCGACGTGGCGCTGCCGGGCATGCTTCACGCTTCGATCGCGCAGTGCCCGGTGTTCGGCGGCAAGGTAAAGAAGGTCGACGCCACGGACGCGACGGCGATGCGTGGCGTGAAGAAGGTCGTGCGCGAGGAGGATTTCGTCGCCGTGATTGCCGACAGCTGGTGGCGGGCAGACCAGGCCTTGCAGAAGCTGGACATCGAATGGGACGAGGCCGGCAACGGCAGGATCGGCAACGAGCAGATCACCGCCATGCTGCGCGAAGGTCTGGATGTGGCGTCGCTGCCGCGCGCGCGCAACATCGGCAATGTCGAGACGGCGTTTGCCGAGGCGGCGCAGGTGGTCGAGGCCGAGTACTCCTCCCCGTACCTCAACCATGCGACCATGGAGCCGATGACCTGCACGGCGTGGCTGAAGCCGGAGGGTTTCCTCGAAGTGTGGACCTCGACGCAGAACGGCGAGGCGTCGATGGCCGAAGCCGCAGCGGCCTCGGGGCTGCCGCTGGAAAAGATCGAAGTGCACAAGATGATGCTCGGCGGCGGTTTCGGCCGCCGTGGTGGACCGCAGGATTTCGTCCGCCAGGGCGTGCTGATCGCCAGGGCCATGCCCGGCGTGCCGGTGAAGCTGATGTGGTCGCGCGAGGAGGACATGCAGCACGGCTTCTATCGGCCGGCCAGCATCGTCCGGATGAAGGCGGGCCTCGACCAGCAGGGCCGGCTGGTGGCGATGCAGACCAAGATCGCCTGCCCGTCGATCCTCAAGGTGCTCATGCCGAAGATGCTGCGCGACGACGGTATCGACTTCACCGCGGTGCGCACCCTGAGCGACATGCCGTATGCGATTACGCACCAGCGGGTGGAGTACGCTGCCCGCAACGGCCATGTGCCGGTTGGCTTTTGGCGTGCGCCGGGCCAGCAGAATGGTTTCTACCGCGAGTGCTTCATCGACGAGCTGGCCCATATTGCCGGCCAGGACCCGGTGGCATACCGCCTTGGCATGCTCGATGTTGGTGACAAGAATCGCCTGGTGCTCGAAGCCGTGGCGAAGGCAGCGAAGTGGGGAACGCCGCTGCCGAAAGGCATCCATCGCGGCGTGGCGGTGGTCGATGGCTTCGGCAGCTATGCCGCGGCGGTGGCCGAGGTTTCCGTCAGTGCAGTGGGCGAACCCAAGGTGCGCCGCATCGTCGTCGCCATCGACTCCGGTTACGTGGTCAATCCCGATACCTGCCGCGCGCAGGCAGAGAGCAACGTCATCTACGGCCTCGGCCCGGTGCTCTACCAGGACATCAACATCAGGAACGGCCGCGTGGTCGAGTCGAACTTCAGGAATTTCCGCCTGCCGGAAATCTCCGAGATGCCGAAGGTGGAAACCGTACTCGTGCCTACTGGCGGCTTCTGGGGTGGCCATGGCGAGCCGGCCATCCTGCCGCTGGCGCCGGCCATCTGCAACGCCATCTTCGTCGCCACCGGCAAACGGGTGCGTTCTCTGCCGCTGAAGTACCACGATCTGCGCAACGCTTGAGCATGACTGAGATGAGCGGGTATTGCGGCCTCCTGCTCGCGGCGGGCCGGTCGACGCGCTTCGGCAGCGACAAGCTGCTGCATCCCCTGGCGGATGGAACCCCGATCGCTCTCGCCAGCGCCAGGATCATGAAGGCAGCAATGCCACGGGTCGTGGCCGTTGTCGATGCGAGGAATTCGACGCTGTGCGAGCTTCTCGGGTTGGCGGGGGTCGAGATTGTTCAGGCGTCCACCGTCGACGAAGGCATGGGCACCAGCCTGTCGGCGGGGATCGCGGCAACAATGAATACCAGGGGCTGGATCGTCGCGCTCGCCGATATGCCTTTCGTTTCTCCCGCAACGGTGGCTCGCGTTTACGCCGCGCTGGTGGCGGGATTGCCCTTGGCTGCACCGGTCTATCGTGGCCGGCGGGGCCATCCGGTCGGCTTCGACCGTCGTTTCCGCGAGGACCTGCTCGCCCTGCGAGGCGACGAAGGGGCGCGGCATCTTCTCAGCCAGCATCGGCAACGACTTGAGTTGATCGAATGCGACGACCCCGGCGTGCTTCATGATGTCGACACGCCGGAGGATCTCGCCATGGTGCGACCGCAGCCCGATTCGTAGCCAAAGTCAGTGATGGCGGGACGCCACGCAATCTCGCGGTGCAAATCGATTCTCGTCGACTATGCTTGATTCATGCCCGAGGCAGGCAGCGCGGGTATCTTCGACATCACGACAATCGACGACGACAACCTCATCCAACAGAGGAGACTGACCATGGCAACGTTCATATCGCTTACCAACTTTACGGACCAGGGAATCAGGAATATCAAGGAGTCGCCGGATCGCTTTGGTGCGGTCAAGGCAATGGCGGAGAAACTCGGCCTCACCGTGAAGAGCTTTTATTACACGGTCGGACAGTACGACATGGTCCTCGTGATCGAGGGCAACGAGGATGCGGCGACGACCCTGATGGTTAAAGTGGCTTCGCTCGGCAACGTCCGGACGCAGACCATGCGCGCCCATTCCGTGGACGAGATGCGGAAGATCCTCGACAAGATGCCGTAAAAGCGGCTGATGGACCTCGCGGCCGGGAACTATGCCGACCGCGAGGTGTCGCAATGATGCGACAGTTGCCCGGTAGTGTCGTGCCGGCAATACTTGCAGCATCCCCCCGAATGCTTGTCTTGCCGCTTTGGCGTGCGGGGGCCATTTTTTTCCGAGCAGGAGAATTGCCATGATTACAGCGCTGATCGATCTCATGGGCGCCTACTACCAGGCCGGAAATCTGCCGCAGATGGCGGTCATTGCGCGCAGCATCCTGGCTTCAATTCCGGAGGACGTCGTTGCCCTGCAGTTTCTCGGCCTGGCGCTCTATCAGATGGGGCGCATCGAAGCTGCGCGCCACGTATTCAAGCGGGTTTGCACGAAGAGCAATGCGGTACTAACGAACGATCTGGTCACCACCGGGGAATCGGCGGCGACGACGATTCTTCGGCTGGCGAAGGCTCCAGCGTCCGGTCTCAGCGAAGCCTGGCAGCATATCGCACATGCCATGCACAGCCTAGGCTTCGGGAACGCGGCAACACAGGCCTACGAAACATCTTTGGCTGCCAAAGGGCTGGTTCTGCAGGGCGGTACTGCGACGGTAGCGGTATCGGGAAAGACGCATCGCCGTGGGCGATGAGTGGCTAGCCTCCCGCGATCGGCGGCCAGATGGCGAGGGTTTCGCCGTCCTTGAGTGCCCGCTCCGTGCGCTCGGTGGGTGGCACGAAGTTGCCGTCGATCAGCACCAGGTGACAGGACTTTAGCGGCAGGCCAAAGCGCTCGATGACCTGGACGATGGTGGTGTCCTCGTCCAGACTTAGTGTCAGCGTGTTGTCCTTTCTCGCTTCCAGCGGCAGGTAGTCCTGCAGCATGGCGAATAGCTTGAAGGTTACCTTCACGAGGGAGGCCCCTCCGGTAGCCGTCATGCCGCCTTCTGCGCGGCGGCGAGATAGGCCGCCATGAAGCCGGTCGGATCGGCCAGCAGGCGATCCTTCCAGGCGCCGAGCCGCGCGCGGGTCTGGATCAGGCCGCGCAGGACGCCGACGTGCTCGGTCCAGCCGATGCTGGTGGCGCCGATCAGGACGTCATCCTTGAACTGCAGCGACAGATAACGGTGATTGCCTTCGTCGACCAGTTCAACGCCCATGCCGCCGTCCTTCTTCTCCGCGCCCCACCACTGGCCAAAGGAGGACGAGATCAGGCCCAGCGTATCTAGCACATTGATGGCGAGGCTGCCTTGCGAGACTGACGCATCACCGGCCATGTTGTGGGCAGCGATGCGTGCCTGGTCGGCTGCGTTGGGCTGGATCGCATTTACCTCCGGCTGGCCGGAGTGGAAGCCGATGGCTTCAGTGACGTCGCCGGCGGCATAGATGTCGGGTACCGACGTCTGCATCCGGTTGTCAACGCGGATGCCGCGCCCCATGTCGATGCCGCTGCCGGCGAGGAAACCAATGTTGGGCCGCACGCCGGCGGCGCAGATGACCAGGTCGGCAGCCAGCGTGGTGCCATCGCTGACTTTCACGGCGAGTTCATTGCCCTTCGCCTCGATGGCGGTGATCGCCGCATTGACATGCACTGCGACGCCCTGCTTCTCGACCCAGCGCCGGATCATGCCGCCGGCCTTCTCCGTCATCATGCGCGGCACCATGCGGTCACCCATTTCGACCACGGTCAGCTTGACACCACGCGCGGCGAGCGCCTCCATGATGATGCAGCCGATGAAGCCGGCGCCGAGTTGCAGCACGCGGCTGCCGGGAATCGCCTTGGCGGCGATGTCGCGCGCGTCGTCGAGCGTCCAGCAGGTATGCACGTTGGGCAGATCGATGCCGGGCACGTCCGGCCGGATGGGATGCGAGCCGGTGGCGATCAGCAGCTTGTCATAGGCGAGGCGTTTGCCGTCGGCGAAGTCGATGTGTTTTGCCCCTGGATCGACGCGCGCGACGCGGCCCTGGACGAGATGGATGTTGCGCTTCGCGTAGTGGTCGCTTTCCTTGCGCAGGTGCGTACCTTCGATGGCGATGTTGCCTTGCAGGAAATAGGGGATCGCCATGCGCGAATAGGGCGGCTCCGCCTCGTCGCCGATTAGGGCGATCTCGGCCTGCGGTTGCAGGCGGCGCAGGGTTTCAGCGGCGACCAGGCCGGTGGGGCCATTGCCGATGATGATGTGCTTCATGTTCTCGCTCCTCAGACAAGAAGGGGACCGGCGCAGCCGGTCCCCCATGCTTGCTTGCCGAACTACAGTCCCAGACGACCGAGCGTGTCCTTGGTCGGCACGCCGTTGGCGTCCCAGCCGCGGACCTTGTAGTACTCCGGCCGCATCTTGTCGATACCGTTGACCAGGCCCTTGGCCGGACCGACCTTGGCCGGCTCGGTCTTCAGCCGCGGCGGCAAGTCGTCGTCCTTGGCGGTGAAGCCGGCGGCGAGGTTGAACTGGCGCTCCATGTTCCAGATGCGTTCGCCCACTTCGTTCAACTTGTCCATGGTCCAGTTGCCTTCGCAGGCGGCGTCGATCTGCGGCTGGATGTCGGCCAGCGACCAGGCGAACGAGGTGAAGATGCACAGGCCGGCGGAATCGAACACCGCCGTGGCGTCCTGGAAGGCCTTGACCAGATCGGCCTTGCCGTCGGTGACCAGCGGATCGGTCTTGACCGGGATGCCCAGCACTTCCGAGGCCACGGTGTAGCTGCGCAGGTGGCAGGCGCCGCGGTTGGAGGTGGCATAGGTGAGGCCCATGCCCTGGATGCCGCGTGAATCGTAGGCCGGGAACTCCTGCTTCTTCACCGACATCGACAGTTCGGGTCTTCCGTATTTGGCGCACATGCGCGCCGAACCCTGGCCGAGTTCCTTGCCGAAGCCTTCGCCCTTGGCGGTCATTTGCGCCAGCTCACACAGGGCCTTGGCCGAGCCGAAGGGCGCATCCATGCCGATCTGGTCCTTCTTCAGGATGCCGAGTTCATAGAGCTCCATCGCCGCGCCGACGGTAGCGCCAAAGGAGATCGGGTCCATGCCGTCCTCGTTGCAGATCAGGTTGGCAAACTGCAACGCTTCGAGGTCGCCGACGCCGTTGGCGGCGCCCAGTGCCCAGGCGGCTTCATATTCGAGACCGCCGCTGGCGCCCCAGTACTCGGGCTTGTTCACCACGCTGAAGTGGGTCTCGTCGATCTTCGCTACGCGGCCACAGGCGATGGTGCAGCCGAAGCAGGCGGCGTTGGTGACGAGGTGCGACTTGCCGTCGGTCGGGCGCTTCTCGGCCATCGCCTCGGCGGAGATCTTGCGCGCCTCCTCGAACTGCACGTCGCGATGGTTGCGGGTCGGCAGCGCACCCATTTCGTTGATGACGTTCATCAACACCTGGGTGCCGTAGGTAGGCAGTCCCTGTCCAGTGACGGCGTTTTCCTTGAGGACTTTCTTGCCGGCGGCGGTCGCGGCCATGAATGCCTTCGGGTCCTTGACGCCGGCGTTGCCCAGCGTGCCGCGAATCGCAACGGCCTTGAGGTTCTTCGAACCCATGACGGTGCCAACGCCGGAGCGGCCGGCGGCGCGATGCAGATCGTTAATCACGCATGCATAGAGCACGCCGTTCTCGCCGGCGCGGCCGATGCTGGCAACGCGGACTTGCGGGTCCTGATGCGCCTTCTTGATCGTTTCTTCGGTGTGCCAGGTGGTCGTGCCCCAGAGATGGCTGGCGTCGCGCAGCTCGGCCTTGTCGTTCTCGATCCAGAGATAGACGGGTTTCGGGCTCTTGCCTTCGAAGATGATCATGTCCCAGCCGGCGAACTTCATCTCGGCGCCGAAGAAGCCGCCCGAGTTCGAACAGGCGATGGCGCCGGTCAGCGGGCCCTTGGTTACCACTGAATAACGTCCGCCGGTCGAGGCGCAGGTGCCGGTCAGCGGGCCGGTGGTCATGATCAGCTTGTTGGCGGGCGACAGTGGATCGACCTTGGGATCGACCTCGCTGACGAAGTACTTGGTCGCCAGGCCGCGCTGGCCAAGGTATTGCTGCGCCCACTCCATGTTGAGGGGCTCTGCCTTGCACGTGCCCTTGGTCAGGTCAACGCGCAGGATTTTACGGGTCCATGCCATGATGTTCTCTCCTTCGATCAGGCGCTGGCGCGCGCGGCGTTGTCGGTCTTGCCGGCCCAGGCGCGCATCTTGTCGAGGCCCGTCCAGTCGGCGTCGATATAGGTGATGGCGCCGGTCGGGCAGGCTTCGGCGCAGGCCGGATTGCCGCCGCAGAGGTCGCACTTCTGCACCTTGCCGCTGTCGGCGACGTAATTGACGGTGCCGAACGGGCATGCGATGGTGCAGACCTTGCAGCCGACGCAGATCGCTTCGTTCACCACCTTGGCACCCGTCGCAAGGTCGACGCGGATGGCATCGACCGGACAGGCGTGCATGCACCATGCTTCTGCGCACTGCGTGCAGGTGTAGGGCACCTTGCGGCCTTCGTGCTCGAAGTTGAATACCTTGATGCGGGACTTGGCGGGATTGAAGAGGCCGTAGTTTTCAAAGGAACACGCCATTTCGCACTGCAGGCAGCCGGTGCATTTGTTGGCGTCGATGTACAGCGACTTGTGCATATCGAACTCCTCGGGTGGATTTGTTGTTCTGCCGACACCTCGACGAATCAGATGCCGGATATGCACAAGCTAGCATATTGAGCCGCCGGCATCAATATGCTGTATCGCCCCATTAACAATAACTAGGATAGGGTCATCGCTGACGGCCAACGAGGATGGCATGGCGGAAGCGTGCCGGGGCGTGAGCGAAGATGGCCGAACCGGCAACGACGAACCAGAAGAGGGCCAGGCGCGACGATGCGTCCACCGCCATCCAGCCGACGAGAACAAGTTTCGCCAGCACGGACAGTCCTGATGCTTCGCGCAAATGATCAGGTTTGCTCCACGTATCCATCGCCAGCATCGCAAGGCCGGTTACCCCGACAGCGATCACGGCCTGGTCGGCGGCAACCGGGGCGCCCAGCAGCCCGGCGCCGAATAGGATGACGGCCACCAAGTGCAGGCCGCGCAGGGCTACGTTGAGCCAGCGCTGCCCGGGAAAATTTCTTCGGTCCATGATCGAAACTCGCCTGTCGAAATCGGCTTGCGCCTTTCTGCCATGCGTGGTCCGCCTAACCGAGCTCGACCAGCAGGTCCTTCGGCTCGACCCGGTCGCCGGGCGATACCAGCACCTTGATGACCGTGGCATCGCGCTCGGCGGTGACGGCGGTTTCCATCTTCATCGCCTCGATCGAGATCAGCGGGCTGCCGCGACTGACTTTCTGGCCAGCTTTGACCGACACCGTCGCCACCGCTCCGGGCATGGGCGCGGCAACGTGGTTCGGGTTGCCTTCCTCGGCCTTGGCATGAGTCTTCTTCGTCGCCAGGCCGGCCTTCTCGATGTGCGTCGGGCGCGGCTGGCCGTTGAGTTCGAAGAAGAGATGCGCGACGCCTTCCCCGTCGTCGTCCTGGCGGCCGGTGAGCTGGATCACCAGCGTCTTGCCGGGGTCGATGTCGACAGCGACTTCTTCCTTCTCGTGCAGGCCGTAGAAGAAGACCGGTGTCGGCAGCGCCGAGATGTTGCCGTAATGGCGGTGGTGCTCGGCATATTCGGTGAAGACCTTCGGGTACATCAGGTAGGACGCCAGATCGTTGTCGTCGATCTGCCGGCCGGCGGCCTTCTCGGCGGCAGTGCGCGTCGCTTCGAGGTCGACGTCGGGCAGATGGGCGCCGACCCGTCCCACCACAGCTGACTTTCCCTTGAGGATCTTCTTCTGCAAGGCTGGCGGGAAGCCATCGGCCGGGTAGCCCATCTCGCCGCGGAACATCGAGACGACGGAGTCGGGGAAGGAGACTTCCTTGTCCGGATCCGCAACTTCAGCCGGCGTCAGGCCGTTGGCGACCATGAACAGCGCCATGTCGCCGACCACTTTCGACGACGGCGTCACTTTGACAATGTCGCCGAACAGTTGATTGACGTCGGCGTAGGCCTGTGCCACGTCCGACCAACGGGCGTCGAGGCCCATCGAGCGGGCCTGCTCGCGCAGGTTGGTGTATTGGCCGCCGGGCATCTCGTGGCGATAAACGTCGGAGGTGCCGGCGCGGATCTCGGCCTCGAATGGCGCGTAGTAGTGGCGCACGCCTTCCCAGTAGCGGGCGAAGGGCTGGATGTCGCGATGGGTGAAAGCCGGTGCGCGCCCGGTGTTCTCCAGCGCGGCGAGGATGGCGCCCATGCTTGGCTGCGAAGTGAGGCCGCTCATCGAGTCCATCGCCGCGTCGACTGCGTCCACGCCGGCCTCGATTGCCGCCAGCACCGAGGCGACGCTGCCGCCGCTGGTGTCGTGGGTGTGCAGGTGGATGGGCAGGCCGACTTCATCGCGCAGGGCCTTGACCAGCGCGCGCGCCGCCGGCGGCCGGCAGACACCCGCCATGTCCTTGATGCCGATGATATGGGCGCCAGCCTTCTCCAGCTGCTTCGCCATGTCGACGTAGTACTTGAGGTTGTACTTCGGCCGCGACGCATCGAACAGGTCACCGGTGTAGCAGATCGCCGCTTCGCAGATCGCGCCGTTCTCGACCACCGCGTCCATGGCCACGCGCATGTTCTCGACCCAATTGAGAGAGTCGAAAACGCGGAAGATGTCCATGCCGTTTTCCGCAGCCCGCTTGACGAAGTAGCGCACCACGTTGTCGGCATAGTTGGTGTAGCCGACCGCATTGGAGGCGCGCAGCAGCATCTGGAACAGGATGTTGGGCGTCGCCTCGCGCAGCTTTGCCAGCCGTTCCCAAGGGTCCTCCTTGAGGAAGCGCATGGCAACGTCGAAGGTGGCGCCGCCCCAGCATTCCATCGAGAAGAGTTGCGGCAGCAGACGTGCGTAGTGCGGCGCGATGGCGACCATGTCGGCGGTGCGCATGCGCGTCGCGAACAGCGACTGGTGTGCGTCGCGCATGGTGGTGTCGGTGACCAGCACCTGCTTCTGCGCGCGCATCCACTCGGCGAACTTCTTTGCGCCGAGCTGCTTGAATCGGTCGCGGCTGCCAGCAGGCGGTTCGCTGACCAGATCAACCTTCGGCTTGAGGGCCATCGGCAGCGGCTGATGCGGCATCGACCGGCCCTTCATCTCCGGGTTACCGTTGACCTCGACGTCGCCGATGAACTTGAGCAGCCTTGTCGCGCGGTCGCGGTGCTTCTTGAAGGTAAACAGTTCCGGCGTGGTGTCGATGAAGCGCGTCGTGCATTCGCCGCTCTTGAACGCCGGATGCAGGATGATGTTCTCGAGGAAAGTCAGGTTCGACGACACGCCGCGCACGCGGAACTCGCGCAGCGCACGGTTCATGCGGCGGATCGCCTCTTCGGGATCGTGGCCCTTGGCCGTCACCTTGACCAGCAGTGAGTCGTAGAAGGGCGTGATCACCGCGCCGGTGTAGGCGGTGCCGGCGTCTAGGCGGATGCCGGCACCCGAAGCACTGCGGTAGGCGGTGAGCTTGCCGTAGTCGGGCGTGAAGTTCTTCTCCGGGTCCTCGGTGGTGACGCGGCATTGCAGTGCGTGGCCCTGCAGGCGAATGTCCGCCTGCGCCGGCAGGTAGGAATCGCCGGCGCCAATCTTCGCACCTTCGGTGACGCGGATCTGCGCCTTGACGATGTCGAGCCCGGTGACTTCCTCGGTGACCGTGTGCTCGACCTGGATGCGCGGATTGACCTCGATGAAGTAGAACTTGCCAGAGTCGGCATCCATCAGGAACTCGACCGTGCCGGCGTGCGTGTAATCGACACCGCGCGCCAGCTTCAGCGCCGACTGGCAGAGCGACTCGCGCTGTTCTGATGTCAGGTAGGGCGCGGGTGCGCGTTCCACGACCTTCTGGTTGCGCCGCTGCACCGAGCAGTCGCGCTCGAACAGATGCACCAGGTTACCGTGCGTGTCGCCGAGCACCTGCACCTCGACGTGGCGGGCGCGCACGACCATCTTCTCCAGATAGACCTCGTCGTTGCCGAAGGCCGCGGCCGCCTCGCGGCGCGCCACTTCGATGGCGGGCGCGAGTTCGGCCTCGTTGTTGATGGCGCGCATGCCGCGGCCGCCGCCGCCCCAGCTGGCTTTCAGCATCAGCGGATAGCCGATTCTCGCCGCCTGCCTGCGACATTCCTCGATATCGTCCGGCAGGGCGCCTGTGGCCGGCACCACCGGCACACCGACCCGCTCGGCCAGCGCGCGCGCAGCGACCTTGTTGCCCAGTTCGCGCATCACCTCCGGCTTCGGGCCGATGAAAGCGATGCCCGACTTGGCGCAGGCATCGGCGAAATCGGGGTTCTCGGACAAGAAGCCGTAGCCTGGGTGGATGGCGTCCACTCTCGCCAGTCTGGCGACGCGGATGATGTCATCGATGTCCAGATAGGCCTGGATCGGCTTCCTGCCTTCGCCGACCAGATAGCTTTCATCCGCCTTTGAGCGGTGCAGCGCGAAGCGGTCTTCGTTCGAGTAGATGCCGACGGTGCGGATGCCTAGTTCGCTGGCCGCGCGCATGACGCGGATGGCGATTTCGGATCGGTTGGCGACGAGGATGCTGCGGATGTGCTTGATGCTCATGGTGGTCGGCCCATTATCCGTTTGCGTTGCAGCAATTTTGCCCGAAAGAACGATCATGGTCACATGAAAGGGATTTATCGTCCGCTTGATTCCATTTTGCTGCGACGCAGCAATATGCTAGCCTTGCCGCAAGAAATCGGCTTTCGTGCCGATATCGTCGTACAAACCAGACATCGGACATGACGCCCGTCGAACTCAAGAATTTTTTGCTGAAAAAAGTGGCCCTGTTTGAGGATTTCGATCCCGAACAGGTGGACCGTATCGTCGCCGAGAGCGAGTTGAACACCTTCGAAGGCAGCGAGGCCATCGTCGAGTGCGGCGACGAGGGCAGTTTCTTCGGTATCCTCGTCAGCGGTCATGCCGAGGTATCGGTGGCCGACAGCACCGGCGGCCGCGTGTCGCTGAGCAAGCTGGAAGCCGGCGACGTGTTCGGCGAGATGTCGCTGCTCACGGGTGATCGCACGGTGGCGGATGTCATCGCCGGCAATCGCTGCTTCGTCCTGATGATTCCGCAGGAGGTTTTCAGTTCGCGCATTCTGGCCAACCCGCGGGCGATCACCTTCCTGTCCAAACTGCTGGCCGATCGTTCGCGAGCCCTTGCCGTCGATATCAACAGCCGCCAACTGCACGACCAAGCGCTGACGCACTCCGCCGATCCTTATGCGCTCAGCTTGCGCACCGAGGTGCCGGGCAAGATCCTGGCGTTGAATGTCGGTCTCTCGCAGATCCGGTTCGGGGTGTACGACACCCATGACGACAGCCGCGACGTGCATGGCGTCATCGATTGCGGCGATGGCGAGCACGCCTACATCACGCTGACGGCCGGGGGCGTCGTCACGACGCGCGAACGGCCCGTCTGCCATCTCGACCAGTTGTTCCCCGTGCTGTTCGAGTCGATGCTCTCGCTTGGCGACCACTATCTGTTCACGCCGTACGAAGTGGTCGCTGTCGGCCATCGTGTCGTGCATGGCGGCAACAAATTCTCGAGCTCGGTGGTGATTACGCCCCAGGTGCTGGCCGACATCGAGGCGCTGTCGGTGTTTGCGCCGCTGCACAATCCGATCAACCTCGAGGGCATCCGGCAAGCGAAGAATTTCCTGCCCAACGTGCCGCACGTAGCGGTGTTCGATACGGCCTTCCATCAGACCCTGCCGACGTACGCCTACATGTACGGCCTGCCGTACGACTGGTACAAGAAGGAAGGCATCCGCCGCTACGGCTTCCATGGCACTTCGCACCGCTTCGTGTCGCTGAAGTCAGCCGAGATCGTGCGCCGGCCGCTCGGCGAGCTGGAAATCGTCTCCTGCCATCTTGGCCTCGGCGCGTCGATCTGCGCCATCGACCATGGCCGCTCGGTCGATACCACCATGGGCATGACGCCCTCGGACGGCCTGATCATGCCCAGCCGTGCCGGCAGCATCGATCCGGCGGTGATCACCCACCTGATGCGCCAGTACAAGATGGGGCCAGGCGAAATCGAACGGCTGATCAACAGCGAAAGCGGTCTCAAGGGTATCTCCGGAATTTCCAGCGACATCCACGAGATCGAGGCGGCAGCAAGCGAAGGCCACCACCGCGCGCTGCTGGCGCACAAGGCTTTCTGCTACCAGATACGCAAGAACATCGGTGCCTACGTCGCCGCGATGGGCGGCGTGGATGTGCTCGCCTTCACCGGTGCGGTTGGTGAATCCAGTCCGACGGTCCGCAGCCTTGCCTGCCAGGGCCTCTCCTACATGGGCATCAAGCTCGACGAGGAAAAGAACCGCAAGCTCGGTTCCGCCCGTTCGCACGCGGTTATTTCGGCCGACGACTCGCCGGTGAAGATCTTGGTCGTCGTCAACAACGACGAACGCCTGCTGGCCTGGGAAACGCTGCGCGCCATCGAGCGCAGCGAGATCACGCTGGCCATCAAGGACCAGCAGAACGAGCCCATTCCCATCGAGGTTTCGGCCCACCATGTACACCTGTCGCAGGCCGATGTCGACAAGTTGTTTGGCGCTGGCCACGAGCTGACGCCGGAGCACGAGTTGTCGCAACCCGGCCAGTTCGCCTGCAAGGAGCAGGTCAATCTCGTCGGTCCCAAGGGCAAGATCAGCAAGGTTCGCGTGCTCGGCCCGACACGCAAGGAAACCCAGGTCGAGATCGCCATGACCGAGCAGTTCAAGCTCGGCATCCAGGCGCCGATCCGCGAATCGGGCGATCTGACCAACACCCCCGGCATCGTACTCGAGGGCGCGGTCGGCCCCGTCGCCATTCCGCGCGGGGTCATCTGCGCCCAGCGTCACATCCACATGTCGCCAGACGATGCCATGCGTTTCCGCCTACGCGACAAGTACGTCGTGCGCGTGCGGGTGGAAGGGGAACGCGAACTGATCTTCGGCGACGTTGTCGTGCGCGTCAACCCGAACTATCGGCTGGCCATGCACATCGATACCGACGAAGGTAACGCCGCCAACATCCGTACCGGGATGCTCGGTTACATCGAGGAAATCCAGAGCCGCAACTAGACGGGCTTGCGCGCGACTAGGTCGATCACCGCCGACCGGCCTCGATGGCCGCTGCCTTCCTCCAGCTCGTCCTCGTATTCCCCGAGGTCCAGCACCTCGAATTCTACGAAGGCCTCGCGCAGCATGTTCGCCGTGTAGAGGTTCTCGACCGCCGAAGGACCGCCGGTCTTGTACTCGATCTGCTTCGGCGTATAGCCGTGCAGCAGGAGCAATCCGCCGGGCTTCGTTGCCGCCTTGAGGCGGGCGAACTGGATGCCGCGCTCGGCGGGGCCGACGAACTGGATGAAGATGGCGACGACGAAATCGTAGGTCGCCGGCGGCCAATCCTCGGCCATGATGTCGGTGAGCACGAAGTTCACCTCGACGCCGCGACCGCGCGCCAGCCGGTGTGCCTTTTCGAGCGCGACGGGCGAGATTTCCAGCGCCGTTACCTCCAGACCCTGTTCCGCCAGCCAGACGCTGTTGCGGCCCTCGCCGTCCGCCACCGAGAGCGCCGTCGCCCCAGTGTCGAACAGGTGGCGATGGGCTTCAAGGAAGCGGTTGGGGGCGACACCGAAGAGATAATCGTCGCCGGCATCGCGATAGCGCTGCGACCAGAGCGCTTCCTGGTCGGGCTTGGTCATCGGTTGTCAGCGGCCTTCAGCCGCTTTTGCCATCGCCTCTTCCAGCTTCGCGGCGGGCATGTAGCCGGGGATGCGGGTGCCGTCGGCCAGGAAAATGGCTGGCGTGCCGCGAATGCTGAGTTTGCGCGCCAGCGCCATCGACTTGTCGAGCGCTGCAGTATCGCACTTGCCGGCGGCCGGCATGACGCCATTCAGCATGGCGTCGGTCCAGGCCTTGGCACGGTCGGGGGCGCACCAGATGCTCTTTGACTTGTCCAGCGAATCCTGCGACAGGATGGGATGCAGGAAGGTGTAGACGGTGATGTCGTTGAGGCCTTGCAACTCTTTCGCCAGCTTCTTGCAGTAGGTGCAGTTGGGGTCCTCGAACGTGGCGATGGTGCGCTTGCCGTTGCCGCCGTTACCCTTGACGATCTTGATCGCCACGTCCAGCGGCAGGTCCGAGAACTTGATCTGCGAGAGCTTGTCGAGCCGCTCCTGGGTCAGGTCCTTGCGGGTCTTGGGATCGATGATGTGGCCGACGATGACGTGGCTTGCCTTGTCGTCGGTATACAGGATCTCGCCGCCGATCAGCACTTCATAAAGGCCGAGCGCACCGGCCTTGCGCACACTGTCGACCTTGGCACCGTCGCCGAGCGCCGTCTCGACATTCTTCTTGACGACGGCTTCGCTGCCCTGCGCGATGGCAGTTGTTGCCAGCGCGACGGCACACACGGCTGTGAAAAGATGTTTGATCATGGTGTCTCCGATGGAGGGATTTATCGTTCAGCCCATGGCGTAGCGGACCAGGATGTCCTTTACGACAGGCAGATGATGGGTGAAGTTCAGGCCGGCATTGCGCAGCAATGAAAGCGGCTGGCCAGACTGCGAAAACAGTCTCTGCAGGCCGTCAGTAGCGGATTGTAGCGCGACCACTTCCTCCTTGCGGGCGCGCTCGTAGCGGCGCAGCCAGCCGTGATCGCCGCAGTCGACATGTTCCGGTCGCGTGGCGAAAGTCTTTGCCAGCACACGCGCATCCTGAAAGCCGAGATTGATGCCATGGCCCGACAACGGATGGATCGCATGGCCCGCATCGCCGATCAGGGCCAGGCGCGGCGCCACCATGCGCGGCGCGCGCATCAAGCGCAGCGGAAAGCCGGCTGGCGGCGTCACCAGCGACAGGGCGCCGAAACGACGCTCGCCGGCATCCGCCACCCGCTCGCAGAACGCCTCCGGCGTCAGGGCCAGCAGTTCGGCGGCATGTTCAGCCGGCGTGGACCAGACGATGGAAATCAGGTTGCCCGGTAGTGGCAGATAGGCCAACACACCGTCGGCGCGGAACCACTGGCAGGCGATGCCGCGGTGAGGCTTCTCAATTGCGAAGTTGGCCACCACACCGTGCTGGCCGTAGGGCTTGAAGCTGACTTCGATGCCGGCTGCCGCGCGAGTCCATGAGTCGGCACCATCGGCGGCGACGACCAGTCGGCTGGTCAGCGGTCGGCCGTCGGCAAGGGTCAGGGTCGCGGCTTCCTCGCCCAAAGTCAGTGTTCGTGGCACGGCGGGGCAGAACAACGTCACGTTGCCCTGACGTCGCACCGTCTCCCAAAGCTCCCGCTGCATCAGCGAGGCTTCAATGATCCAGGCCAGTTCGGCAACGCCGGCGTCGTAGGCGGAGAAGTCCAGACGGCCGCCGGCGTCGCCACGAACCTCCATCGTTGCCACCGGCTCGATGCGGGTCACATCAAGATCGCCCCAGATGCCAATCTCGCCGAGGAAGCGCGCGTTCGCCGGGCTGATGGCGTAGATGCGGGCATCCCAGCCTTCTGGCCGCACGGGTGCCCGCCCTTCGATCACGGCGATGGACAGGCGACTCTTCTTTAGCGCGACGGTCAGCGCCAGACCGGCCAGACCACCACCGACGATAACGACATCGAAATCCATGAACTGTCCGAAACCCAGTGTTTTCCTTGACAAGAAAGGCGCCGGCACCTGATAATCGCGGCCCTTCGCACCATGGTGATGTAGCTCAGCTGGTTAGAGCGACGGATTCATAATCCGTAGGTCGAGGGTTCAAGTCCCCCCATCACCACCA
>DASRXN010000158.1:0-31623 GCA_035654135.1 Rhodocyclaceae bacterium
GGCCACGTCCTGTCAGTGCAGGCTCGCCACAGCCTGCGCGGCGGCGAAAACTCCCACGGTTCGGTGCAGTTCGACTGGGCGATTCCCGTCTCCAGCTACCTGAAGGGACACCTGCAACTATTCTCCGGCTATGGCGAAAGCATGATCGACTTCAACCACCGGCAAACGACGTTCGGGCTTGGCATATCCTTGGTAGATTGGTTCTGAAGGATCACTGCCCCGGAACCGACCTCATGGCATAGATCGCCGGCAGATTGCGCCATGCGCCCATGATGTCCATGCCGCAGCCGAAAACGTAGCGATTGGGCAAGCGCAGGCCGACAAAATCGGGCCGAATCGGTTTCTCGCAGCCAAGTTCCTTTTCCGTCAGCACTGCAACCAGGCACTCGCGCGCACCTTGGGCCAGCAGGCGCGACTTGATCGTTGCCAGCGTGATACCTTCGTCGAGTATGTCGTCGAGCACCAGCACGACACGCCCAGACACTGGCGTGCGCGGCTCCACCACCCAGGCCAGTTCGCCACCCGTGGTGACATCGCCGTAGCGGGTGGCGTGAAGATAGTCGCACTCGAGCGGGAATCTCATACGCGGCAACAGTTGGCCGGCGAAGACCACAGCACCACCCATGACCGTCAGCACCAGAGGGTTGGCGTCTTCCAGGCGGGCAGTAATCTCGGCGCCGAGCCGGTTCAGGGCGGCGGCAACCTCGGCCTCGGAGCAGATCAGATCCGCGTCGGCCAGGATTTGCCGCGCCTCGTCCGGTGTCACGACTGTTTTCGCGCCTTCAGGTAGTCGGCGAAAGCCCCACCCACCTCGGCGTGGCGAATGCCTAGCTCAACCGTGGCCTGCAGGTAACCCAGCTTCGAGCCGCAGTCGTAACGGGTTCCCTCGTAACGGTAGGCCAGTATCTGCTGCTCACCCATCAGCGAAGCGATGCCGTCCGTAAGCTGGATCTCGCCACCCGAGCCGGGCCTGACCTTTTCCAGATGATTGAAGATGCGCGGTGTCAGCACGTAGCGGCCCACCACCGCCAGCGTCGACGGCGCATCCTCCGGATTCGGCTTCTCGACGATGGCGGAAACCTGTTCGACCCGATCAGCCAAGGGGCGGGAGGCGACGATGCCATAGCTGCGGGTATCCGCCCGTGGCACGTCCTGCACGCCGAGGACCGAACAGTGGTAGTAATTGAATGCATCGACCATCTGCTTCATGACAGGCGGATTGCCGTCGAGCAGGTCGTCGGCCAGCAGCACCGCGAAGGGTTCGTCGCCCACCGCCGGCTTGGCGCAGAGCACCGCGTGGCCCAGGCCGAGCGCCTCGGCCTGACGTATGTAGATGCAGTTGATGTTTCGAGGCAACATGTGACGCACGAATTCGAGCAATTCCTTCTTGCCGCGCGCCTCCAGTTCGCTCTCCAGCTCGTAGGCCTTGTCGAAGTGATCCTCTATGGCCCGCTTGGAGCGACCGGTAACGAAGATCATGTCGGTGATGCCCGCCGCCACGGCTTCTTCGACTGCGTACTGGATCAGCGGTTTGTCCACGATGGGCATCATTTCCTTCGGGCTGGCCTTGGTGGCTGGCAGGAAACGGGTACCCATGCCGGCGACCGGAAATACTGCCTTGGTGACTTTCTTCATGACTGCAACAACTCCATCAGCTGAGATTGATCAAGAATTATGATGCCCAATTGCCGCGCCTTGTCGAGTTTCGAGCCGGCTTCACTGCCCGCCACAACAAAATCCGTATTTTTCGACACCGAACCGACCACTTTGCCACCCTGCGCTTCGATCAGCGCCTTCGCCTCCTCGCGCGTCAGCGTCGGCAAAGTACCGGTAAGCACAAAAGTCTTGCCGGCGATGGCCGAAACAACCGCCGCGGCCGGCTGGCCCGCCGGCCAATGGATGCCGGCAGCACGCAACTGTTTGATCACCTCACCGTTATGCGATTCCGAGAAAAAATGGGCAATCGAGGCCGCGACCACGGGGCCGATGTCGGCTACCTGCTGCAGATGTTCTTCGTTTGCCGCCAGTAATGCCTCCAGACTGCCGAAATGGCGCGCCAGTTCCTTCGCCGTGGCTTCCCCTACATTACGGATGCCAAGCGCAAAAATGAAGCGCGCCAGCGTTGTTTCCTTGCTTTTCTCTATGGCGTCCAGCAGGTTGGCGGCCGACTTCTCGGCCATGCGCTCAAGACTCGCCACTTGGGGCAGAGTCAGTCGGTAGAGATCGGCGGGCGTCTGCACCAGTTCACCATCGACCATTTGATCGACCAGTTTTTCGCCCAGGCCCTCGATGTCCATCGCCCGCCGGCTGGCGAAATGCAGCAGAGCCTGCTTGCGCTGGGCGGGGCAATAGAGTCCGCCTGTGCAGCGCGCCACCGCCTCGTCCGCGGGCCGCTCGACCGCCGAACCGCAGACCGGACAGCGCCTGGGCATGACGAATTCAGGCGCCAGGATGGGGCGCTTCTCCGTCAGCACGCTCACCACTTCGGGAATCACGTCGCCGGCGCGACGAACGATCACCGTATCGCCGATGCGCACGTCCTTGCGCCTCACTTCGTCCTCGTTGTGCAGCGTCGCATTGGTGACCGTGACGCCGCCGACGAATACCGGCGCCAGGCGTGCCACCGGCGTCAGTGCGCCGGTGCGGCCGACCTGGACGTCGATACCTTCGACGACGGTGAGCGCCTCCTGGGCCGGAAACTTATGGGCAATCGCCCAGCGTGGCGCCCGTGAAACGAAACCCAGCAGTTCCTGGTCGGCCAGGCGATTGACCTTGTAAACGACGCCATCGATGTCATAGGGCAATCCCTCGCGTTGCGCACCGACGCGCCGGTAGTAGCCGAGCAGGCCGTCGGCGCCGTGCTCCATCGCGCGTTCCGGTGCGACCGGAAATCCCCAGGTAGCCAGGCGGTCCATGGTCTCACTGTGGAAAGTCAGCGGTGGTGACACGCCGGCAGGATCGGCAACGGCATAGGCGAAGAAGCGCAAAGGCCGCCGCGCAGTGATCTTCGGGTCCAATTGGCGCAGGCTGCCGGCCGCGGCGTTACGAGGGTTGGCGAACTCCTTGCCGCCAGCCTCGCGCTGGCGCGCATTGAGCTTCTCGAAGTCGCGCTTGCCGATCAGCACCTCGCCGCGTACCTCCAGCCGTTCTGGCCAGCCGCCACTATGAAGGTGCAGGGGAATCGAGCGGACAGTGCGCAGATTGGCCGTCACGTCCTCGCCGGTGTAGCCATCGCCTCGCGTCGCGCCGCGCACGAAAACGCCACCCTCGTAGATCAGGGTGATCGCCAGGCCATCGAACTTCGGCTCGCAGGCGTATTCGACCGTATTCATGCCCAAGCCCTCGCGGCAGCGCCGATCGAAGGCTTCCGCGTCTGCCTCCGCGAAGGCATTGTTCAGGGACAGCATGGGTACCCGATGTTCCATCTGGCCAAACTCGGGCCGGGGCGCGCCGCCAATACGCTGCGTGGGAGAATCGGCGGTCAGCAGTTCAGGATTGCTCGCCTCCAGATCCTGGAGTTCCCGGAACAGCCGATCGAATTCGGCATCCGGAATGATCGGTGCATCGAGGACGTAATAGGCGTGGTTGTGGCGCTCGATTTCGCCACGGAGGAATTCAGCGCGTTGTCTGGCTTCGCGCAGAACCGTCATCAGGAGAACAGGCGCAGGGCGCGGACGCTGCCGGCAACGATCTGGTGCTGCGCCATGGTCCGTTGCAGTTCGGCAACCTTGGCCCGGATGCTGGCGATCATCTCTACCGTAAGCGGGTTGCCGTGGCCGTCCACCAGCCTGCCATTGAGTCCCTGTGTCAGCTGCTCCGCCACCAGCCGCATGGCGTCGAACACTGCCGGGCCATCGGCGACGCGCGGCACGTCGAGCGCCAGGGTGACGCCATGGGTCGCCAGAGAGGTCATGGACCTGGCCTCGAATCGCTCGGTGCCGATGTTGCCGAGCGTGAACCGGGTCATGCCGGCATTATCGATCGCGTGGAAGCAACCGTCCTCCAGCAACTTCAGTCCGGCCGCTTCGGCCAGATCGCGCAGCCTGGCGCCGGCGAACGGCGTGTCCGGTTCGGCCACGATATTGACACCCAACTGCAGATCGACACTGGCGCAGAACTCGTCGAGGCCGCGGGCGTTCATCAGCACATCGTCCCGCTTGGGCATCTCGGCGACACCCGAGCATTGTTTGGCCAGATCACGCACGCCGTCGAAAAAGGCCGACAGATCGGAGTCAGTCGCGGCACCACGCCGATCCGCGAGTTGCAGGGCAGCACAAACGACCGTGTAGCATTCGGCGTCGTGGGCCGACAGCAGCCGCCATGCCCCCAGCGCCTCGTCGAAGCCGAGCCAGGACATCGTCTTGCCGACATGACCCGCCCAGCCCGACTGCACCGCCCACAAACCCGATGCCGGCAGGGGTTCGACGAGATCGACGCGGATCACGCAATCGGCAACCTCGTCCGCATATTCCTCGGGCAGCGGCGGCAGCCCATCAACTTCCTGCTGCGCCGGGACTTCGGCCATGACCGGCTCTTCACGTACGGCAGGCTCGATGCGGCCATGCGATTCGTCGCTGTCCCGCCCGGCCGCCTCGGCTGTCGGCGCTGCGGCGCCCGCATTGCCACCACTCTCGCCACCGAGCAGCACATCCGGCTGACCGCCGCGGAATATCTTTTCGGCCAGCTTGCGGTGCTGGCGTTCCTGCCACTTGTTGTAACCCCAGACACCGGCCACGACAGCCGAGCCGGCGGCGAGCAAGGCAATCTGCAAATCGTTCATGCGGCCTCCTTGACGGTCATCCGCAGCGCCTCTTCCATGTCCACCTCGACGACACGCGAGACACCCTGCTCCTGCATGGTGACGCCGATGAGGTGCTGAGCCATTTCCATGGCGATCTTGTTGTGGGTGATAAATACGAACTGGGTCTGCGACGACATGCGCTTGACCATGCCGCAGAAGCGCTCGGTATTGCTGTCGTCGAGCGGCGCATCCACTTCGTCGAGCAGACAGAACGGCGCCGGGTTCAGCTGGAACATGGCGAACACCAGGGCGATGGCGGTCAATGCCTTTTCGCCGCCCGAGAGCAGGTGGATGGTCGTATTCTTCTTGCCCGGCGGTTGGGCCATGATCTGGATACCGGCGTCGAGTATCTCCTCGCCGGTGAGGATCAGCTTGGCTTCACCGCCACCGAACAACTGCGGGAAAAGCTCGCCGAAGTGGCGATTGACCGAATCATAGGTTTCCTGCAACTGCTCGCGCGTTTCGCGGTCGATGCGGCGAATGGCGTCTTCCAGCGTGTTGATGGCGGTGGCCAGATCTTCCGACTGGGCGTCGAGGAAACCCTTGCGCTCGCGAGCCACGGTCAATTCCTCCAGCGCCGCCAGGTTGACCGGCCCGAGTGCCTCGATCTCCGCGCCAAGACGGGCGATGTCGCCGGCTAGCACACTTTCCTTCACTGCTGGCGTCAGTTCCGCGGCCAGGCCGGCTTCGTCCTCGGGCGCTACGACGCCCGCCTCGACGAGGCGCTGCTGGAACTGCTCGGCATTGAGTTCGGCCGCCTGCTGCTTGAGTTTCCAGTCGTTGATCTTGTCGCGCGCCGGTTGCAGGCCCTGCTCCAGCTTGAGCCGCTGCTCCTCGAGCGCGCGCAGGTCGACGGCAGCCGTTTCCAGCGCATTGCGCCGCTCGCCGAGCAGGCCTTCACGGCCCTGGCGCGAATCGAGCGCCGACTGCAATTGTTCCTGCAGCACGGCGTCGCTGATGCCGGCCAACTCCGTCGTCGCGAGCGTCGTGTCGCCGGCGACCCGCTCCAGTTGCACTCGCGCCGTTTCGGCGGCACGGGCATTGTCTTCCAGCTTCGAGCGGCATTCCCGCTCGGAGAAGCCGGCTTCCTGCGCCTCGCGGGACAACTGATGTTCGAGGGCGCGTGCCTCGCGCAGAGCGGTGTCCTTCTGCCGCTGTATCTCCAGCGCCTCCTCCAGTCGCGCCCGCACGGCCGCCAGCTGTTCGCGACAGGCACTGGCTTCACTGTCGGCGCGCGCCAGTTCCGCTCTCTCGCTCTCCTCGCCGCGAACGACGTCTGCCAGATCGCGGGCGATCTGTCCGGCGCGCTCGTCATGGCGCGCCTGAATCTGGGTCAGCTTGAGCGCTTCGACGTGAGCGCCATGCAGTCGCTGCTGGATCTCCTGCGTCGCCCGGCGCACCACCGCCAGCAGCTCCTGGCTATCGGCCAGGCGCTGTTCGGCTTCGCGCTGCGCCTCGCGGGAGGTCTCCTCCTCCCGCTCGCGGGCCTCGATGACCACCAACAATTCCTCGATCTCGCGCTGCCGCTCGATGACGCCGTGGGTGCGCACGTCGGGAACGTAAAGCGTCAGGCCATGGGGCGTCAGCAGATGGCCCTGACGGTTCACCCAGGTGCCCGCGGTCTCCGGCAGCCGGTCCGCCAGATCGTCGGCACAGCCGATGCCGGCCAGCCAGTCGTCGAGCACCGCCGACCAGCGGTTATCATCGCAACGCACTTTGGCGCGCAGGGAACCCGCACTCGCCGGCTGCCCGGCGGGGTTGTCGGCAAAAGCGAGCGCGAAAGTCAGTGGTGGCGGTACGCCGAGAGCCTGGCGGGCAGTCTCCTTGTCGGCGGCAAGCGCCGACAACCGTTCGCGCAACACGGCTTCGACGGCCGTTTCCCAACCTGCCTCGACATGGATGCCGCGCCAGAGCGGCTGAGCATCGGCCAACCCGTGCGCCTTCAGCCAGTCGCCGATCTCGCCGCTTTGCTGGACGCGGCTTTGCAGTTGCTGGAGCGCATCGTGGCGGGCACGGGATTCGGTCGCTTGCCGGTGGGCGCCTGCCAGCCGCTCGCGCGCAGAGCGCAGCGCGCCATCGAGGGTCGGCAACAAGGCCTGCAACGCAGCTAGCTGTTCCTGTTGGGTCGCCAACTCGACCTCTGCCCGCGTCTCGGCTTCCTGGGCAGCTGCCAGCTGCACCGGATCGGGCGACACCAGCGCCGACTTTTCCTGCTCCAGCCGCGAACGCCGACCGGAAAAATTCTCGATGGCGCGCAGGGCATGGCCGCGGTCGGCCTCGGCCAGGCGCAATCCCTGCTCCGCTTCGTTGAGCACACGGCGCGCATCGGCCACCTGACTGCCGGCTGCCTGCACCTCGCCATCTGCTCCCGGCAGTCGCTCTGCCGCCGCCTCGTGGCGAGCAATGGCCGTTTCGGCGCGCTCGCGGGAATTCTCCAGCAGCGACTTCCAGCGGAAATCCTCTTCCTCGACCCGCTTCGTCTCGCCCGCCCAGTGCCTGCGCTCGACGTCCAGTTGGGCCATGCGCGTTTCCAGCCGCTGGCGCGCATCGCGGAGGTGATGAATCTCGGATTCCAGCCGCTTGACCTCTGCGTTGGCCGTGTACATGTCGGCCTGGGCCGCGTGCAGGGTGTCCGAGGCGGCGAAATGGGCCTCGCGGGCCTGTTCGACCCTCGCCTCGACTTCGCGCAACTGCGCGGTTTCGGCCTCGACACGGTTCACCGACTTTTCCACTTCGCGGCCATGGCGCTCCGCTTCGGCCTTTGAGTCGTTGCGCTTCTTCAGCCAGAGCAGGTTCTGCCGGCGGCCGAGTTGCCCATGCAGGTCGCGGTACTGGCGGGCGACTTCGGCCTGCGTTTCCAGGCGGCCGATCTGCCCGTCGAGTTCGTTGCGGATATCGTCGACGCGCGCCAGGTTCTCCTTGGCATCCTCCAGACGATGTTCGGTCTCCCGACGCCGCTCCTTGTACTTGGTGACGCCGGCGGCTTCCTCGAGGAAACCGCGCAAGTCCTCCGGCCTGGCCTCGACGATGCGCGAGATCATGCCCTGGCCGATGATGGCGTAGGCGCGCGGCCCCAGGCCAGTGCCGAGGAAGAGGTCGATCACGTCGCGCCGACGGACATGCAGGTTGTTGATGTAGTAGCTGGAATTGCCTTCCCGGTCAAGCAGCCGCTTGACAGTGATTTCGGCGTACTGCGACCACTGACCGGCGGCGCGCCCCTGCTCATTGTCGAAGAACAGCTCGACACTGGCCCGGCTGACTTCCTTGCGACCGCCAGAGCCCTTGAAGATCACGTCCTGAATCGATTCGCCGCGCAGTTCCGATGCCTTCGATTCGCCCAGCACCCAGCGCACGGCGTCGATGATGTTGGACTTGCCACAGCCGTTGGGACCGACCACGCCGGCCAGCTGGGCGGGAAACAGCACCGCCGTCGGTTCGACGAAGGACTTGAAACCGGAAAGTTTGAGCTTGACGAGGCGCACGCGAAATAAATCAGGGAGTTGGAATGGATTTACCGCCCACGATCGGGGAGGAGGGCGCATTATAATCGCAAGCCTTCCAACCCACGACGCCATCATGCCCAGCCGCCCAGCAAAGACCCTGGAGACCTTCGCCAACCCGGCGGCTCACCGGGACTACCATATCCACATGGAGATCCCGGAGTTCACCTGCCTGTGCCCGAAGACCGGCCAGCCGGACTTCGCGGTGCTGACGCTGGACTACGTGCCGGACAAGCAGTGCGTGGAATTGAAGAGCCTGAAGCTCTACACCTGGAGCTTCCGCGACGAGGGGCATTTTCACGAGGACGTCACCAACCGCATCCTCGACGATCTGGTCATGGCCGTGAAGCCCCGCTTCATGCGCCTGACGGCCCGTTTCTACGTGCGTGGCGGCATATTCACCAACGTCGTCGCCGAGCACCGCAAGAAGGGCTGGAAACCAGCGGCACGCGTCGATCTGGCCGAGTTTCCCCTGCCGTCGAATACGCGCGGCTGATGACGATGAACGAAACACGCCTGACATTCGCCTCCATCCGCCGCGCGCTGGCCCAGGGCCTGACCACGGCACAGCGCACTCGTGGCGTCAGCGTTGGCTACGCAGGCGTGTTCGCAATCATCGGCGCCGTCATCGCCGGCGGTCTGATCAAGGCGGGCATGACCCCCTTCTTCGTCGCCGCCGCAGGCGCCTTCATGCTGGTCGGGCCGATCACCCTGGCCGGCTTTTTTGGTGTGGCACGTGCCGTCGAGGCAGGGCGGAAAGCAGGTGCCGACGACGTTTTCAACGGCTTTCACCATCCCCCCGGCGCCCTCTGGGCCGTGGCCCTGGTCTGCACACTGCTTTTCATGATCTTCGTCACCGATGCCGGCATACTCTACAGCTACCTGATCGGCGGTACGCGGTTGTTCCCGGCCGATATGCTGCCTCTGCCCGCCAATGTCGCCGGTTTCCTGTTCTGGTCTGCGGCTTCCGGTGCCGTCATCGCCTTCCTGCTGTTCACCGTTTCCGCCTTTTCGATACCTCTGCTCTGCGAACGGCGTACCCACCTGGTCGCTGCCATCGTCACCAGCGTTCGTATCGTTTTCGGCAACTTCGCGGTCACCATGGCGTGGGCAATATTCATCTCGGCCGCGATCATGGCCAGTATCGTCATCCTGCCGCTATTTCCTTTCGTGCTGCCGGTCCTGGCCTATGCCAGCCATGCACTCTACCGCGAGGCGCTGCCGCCGGGCAGCTAGGAATTTCAGGATTCGATTCTTGCCGAGAACAGGCTGGCGGCGACGATCAACCCACCGCCGAGCCATTCGCGCGGCCCCATGACCTCGCCGGCCAGCCACCACGATGCCGCCGCCGCAACAACCAGTTCAAAGAGGAATATCACGACCGCCCTGTTGGCCTGCACTTGCGTCAGGCCGTACTGGACGACCAGGTTGATCGCCAGAAGGACCACGCCGACGACGACGATCAGTGCAGCTGACATCTTCGACACGCCGACATCCGGTGCAGGCAAGGCGGGGACCGCCAGCAGGATGTGGCCAACGATGCCGACCGCGACCACACCGGCGAAGACGGCCATCGACTTCAGTTCTATCGAAAAATGGTGTGCCCGCCGAATCAGCACATTGGAGAGGGCGAACAGCATGCCGGCGGCCAGCCCCAGCCATTCGGCGCCCTGCCTCGGCCAGGGCGCGCCCAGCGCCGGATGCCAGAGCATCACGACCGCCCCAGCCAGCGAAAGGCCGACGACGGCCGCACCAACGGCATGCAGCCGTTCGTTCAGCAGCAAGCGGGCCAGCAGCACCGTCCACAAGGGCGCCAAGTAAAATAGCAGCAGCACGCGCATTACTTCGCCGTGCAGCGTGGCCAGCACGTAGCCGAGATTGCAGCCGGCCGCCGACAGCGCGATCGCCACCAGCCAGCCGTCGATGCGGACACCACGCAGTTTCGGCCAGAGCAGCGCGACCCCGAGTATCAGCGCCACGCCGTAGGTCAGCGTCGTCGCCAGCACGCCGGACAGCCCCGCCGCCTCGATCGCCCGGTAGGGATACCAGATCAGCCCCCAGACGGTGGCGCCCGCGAGCAGCGCGCCGACGGCGGCACCCTGCCCTGGCCTATAATTCGCGCTCATATTGCTCATTGCGCTCTGCAGCCCCTTTTCCGTGAACCCCAACCTCGACAAGCTCCAGCCTTACCCCTTCGAAAAACTGCGCCAACTCTTTGCCGGCGTCTCGCCACCACTGACTTTCAAGGAAATCAAGCTGTCGATCGGGGAGCCGCAACACGGCACGCCGGAATTCATCCAGGAGACTCTCGCGGCCAATCTGGCGGGGCTGGCGAATTATCCCACCACCAACGGCTCGGACGAGCTTCGGCAAGCCATCGCCGAGTGGCTAGGCAAGCGCTACGACATCCCGGCGCTCGACCCGGCAACCCAGGTACTGCCGGTGAATGGTTCGCGCGAAGCCCTGTTCGCGTTCGCGCAGTGCCTCGCCGATTCGGCGCGACCCGATGGCCTGGTGCTCTGCCCCAACCCGTTCTACCAGATCTACGAAGGCGCCGCCTATCTCGCCGGGCTGACGCCGGCCTTCATCAACCAACTGCCCGACAATAATTTCGCTATGGACTTCGCGGCGGTGCCGGAAGCCACATGGCGGCGCACGCAGTTGATCTACGTCTGCTCGCCGGGCAACCCGACCGGGAACGTGATGACGCTGGCACACTGGCGCGAACTGTTCGAGCTCTCGGATCGCCACGGCTTCGTCGTCGCCGCCGACGAGTGCTACTCGGAAATCTACTTCGACGAAAGTCAGCCGCCGCTTGGCGCCCTGGAGGCAGCGCGCAAGCTCGGCCGCGACGACTATCGCAATCTCGTCGTCTTTTCGAGCCTGTCGAAGCGCTCCAACGTGCCGGGCCTGCGCTCCGGCTTCGTCGCCGGCGATGTGGAGGTGCTGAAACAGTTCTGGCTCTATCGCACCTATCACGGTTGCGCGATGAGCCCGCCGGTCCAGGTTGCCTCGACGGTCGCCTGGCGCGACGAGGGCCATGTGCGTGACAACCGAAGGCTGTACAAGGAAAAATTCGACCAGGTAACGCCCATCCTCGCCGACTGTCTGGACACGCGCATGCCCGACGCCGGCTTCTACCTCTGGGCCTCGGTCGCCCGCTATGGCATAGCGGATACGGAGTTCGCCCGCCAACTGCACCACCGGTACAATGTTACCGTGCTGCCCGGCAGCTTTCTGGCCAGGGAAGCGGGCGGCATCAATCCGGGCGCCGGTTTCGTCCGCATCGCACTCGTCGCCGGACTCGACGAATGCGTCGAAGCCGCCCAGCGCATCACCGATTTCTGCCAGACACTCTGACCCACTCTGACAATAAGGGGCCGCACCATGCAAGACCTGCAACGGATCATCGACCAGGCGTGGGAAAACCGCGCCAACCTCAACCCCGGCGCCGCGCCAGCCCAGGTCAGCGAGGCAGTGGAACACGTGCTCAACGATCTCGGCCAGGGCAAGCTGCGGGTGGCGGAGAAGATCAACGGCGAATGGGTTACCAACCAATGGATCAAGAAGGCGGTGCTGATCTCCTTCCGTCTCGAAGACAACCACGTCATGGATAGCGGCGTATTCCGCTACTACGACAAGGTGCCCACCAAGTTCGGCAAGTACGACGATCAAGCCTTTCGCCAGGGCGGCTTCCGCGTGGTGCCCGGCGCCGTCGTCCGGCGCGGCTCCTTCATCGGCAAGAACGTCGTGCTCATGCCCAGCTTCGTCAACATCGGCGCCTATGTCGATGAAAGCACTATGGTCGACACCTGGGCCACCGTCGGCTCCTGCGCCCAGATCGGCAGGAACGTGCATCTGTCCGGCGGCGTCGGCATCGGCGGCGTGCTGGAGCCGATCCAGGCCAACCCGACCATCATCGGCGACAACTGCTTCGTCGGCGCGCGCTCCGAGGTAGTCGAGGGCGTCATCGTCGAGGACAACTGCGTCATTTCGATGGGCGTCTTCATCAGCCAGAGCACCAAGATCTACGATCGCGCCACCGGCGAGGTCATCTACGGCCGCGTGCCAAGCGGTTCCGTCGTGGTCGCCGGCAACCTGCCCTCGGCAGACGGCAAATACAGCCTGGCCTGCGCCGTGATCGTCAAGAAAGTGGATGCCCAGACGCGCTCCAAGACCTCGATCAACGAACTGCTGCGCGACTGATTCCGCCGCCGCCAAGGGAGGTGCCATGATCCTCGACAAGCTGTTCCACTTGATGGCGGAGAAGAATGCCTCGGACATCTTCGTCTCGGCAGGCGCCCCTATCAGCATAAAGATCCACGGCAACTGCATTCCGATCAACCAGCAGGTGATGGATCCGCCCACGATCCAGCGGATGGCCTACGAAATACTGACGCCCGATCAGATCGCCGGCTTCGAGGCCGATCGCGAACTGAACCTGTCATTCGGCATCGCCGACGTCGGCAATTTCCGCGTCAACATGTTCTGGCAGCGGGGTTCCATCGGCATCGTGGTGCGCTTTATCACCAGTCAGATACCGCGTATCGACGAACTGTCGCTACCAACTGTTCTGTCCGACCTGATCATGGAAAAGCGCGGTCTGGTACTGGTGGTCGGCGCCACCGGCTCGGGCAAGTCCACGACCATCGCGGCGATGCTCGACCATCGCAATGCCAACCACTCGGGACACATCCTGACGGTCGAAGATCCGATCGAGTTCCTGTTCAAGCACAAGAAATCCATCATCAACCAGCGCGAAGTCGGCCTCGACACCAAGTCCTGGGAAGGGGCGCTGAAGAACGCGATGCGCCAGGCGCCCGACTGCATCCTGATCGGCGAAATCCGCGACAAGGAAACCATGAGCGCCGCCATTGCCTACGCGCAGACCGGTCACCTCTGCCTGGCGACGCTCCACGCCAACAACGCCTATCACGCGTTGAACCGCATCATCAACTTCTTCCCGCTGGAAAACCGGACGTCGCTCTACCTCGATCTGTCCGCAACCCTGAGGTCGATCATTTCCCAGCGCCTGGTACGCAAGCCGGACGGTAGCCGTACCCCGGCAGTGGAAATCCTGCTCAACACCCGGCACGTTGCCGAGCTGATCGAGAAGGGGGAAGTCAACGGCATCAAGGAGGCCATGGAACAAAGCCTCGCACCCGGCTCCCAGACCTTTGAGCAGGACCTGTTCAGGCTCTACAAGGCAAACATCATCACCCTCGAGGAAGCCCTCGCCAATGCCGATTCGCCGACCAACCTGTCCTGGCTGATCAATAACTCCCAGGTTCAGACGCCCCCCTCGAAAAACATCAAGGTACCGTTCGCCACCGCAACGACGGAGCCCGCCGACAAGAATGCCGGGGGTGCCTCCTTCGCCGAATTCACGCTCAACATGGATGGCTGATGGCCAAGACGCCGACGCTTGAACTTGCCCGCCGGCTGATTGCGCTGCCGTCAGTCACCCCGACCGATGCCGGCTGCCTGGACCAGATCGCCGACCGGCTGCGCCCGCTCGGTTTTGTCCTCGAACGCATGGACAGCAATGGAGTATGCAATCTCTGGGCGCGTCGCGGCCAGGGACAGCCGCTGGTCTGTCTGGCCGGCCATACCGACGTGGTGCCCAGCGGCCCACTCGAGCAATGGCACTCCGATCCTTTCGTGCCGACCGAGCGTGACGGCCGACTGTATGGCCGTGGCGCCGCCGACATGAAATCGTCGCTCGCCGCCTTCGTTGTCGCCGTCGAGGAATTTGTCGCCAACCGGCCCGACCACGTTGGCTCGATCGCCTTCCTGCTTACCTCCGATGAAGAAGGCGACGCCGTCGACGGCACCGTCCGCGTCGTCGAGACGCTGAAAGCCCGGGGCGAAGCCATCGACTGCTGTATTGTCGGCGAACCGACTTCGGTGGATCGCCTGGGCGACACGATCAAGAACGGGCGCCGCGGTTCGCTCTCGGCCAGACTGCTGGTGAAGGGCATCCAGGGCCATGTCGCCTACCCGGAGAAAGTGAAGAACCCGATCCATCTGGCCGCGCCGGTGCTGGCCGAACTGGCGGCGACGCGTTGGGATGAGGGCAACGAATACTTCCCGCCGACCAGCTTCCAGATCTCCAACATCCACGCCGGTACCGGCGCCACCAATGTCGTGCCAGGAACGCTGGAAGTGCTCTGCAACTTCCGCTTCTCCACCGCCAGCACGGTCGAGAGCCTGCAGGGTCGCGTCCATGCCCTGCTCGATCGTCACGGCCTGGAATACGAGATCCAGTGGACGATCGGCGGGTCACCATTCCTGACTCCTCGTGGCCGCCTGGTACAGGTTCTGGTGGATTCCGTGGGCGCGGTAACCGGCATAGAGCCGTCACTGTCTACCTCCGGTGGCACCTCGGACGGCCGCTTCATCGCCGACATCTGCCCCGAGGTCGTTGAACTCGGACCTGTCAACGCCAGCATCCACAAGGTCGATGAACACATCACGGTCGCGGATCTGGAACCGCTGGCGGCGATCTACTGCGCGGCGCTCGACCGCCTGCTCGACCAATGACGCAACTTGTCGACGAACTGGCGACCGTCCGCGACTGGCTGCGCTGGGCGGTCAGTCGCTTTGCCGAGGCGAAGCTTTTTTTCGGCCACGGTACCGACAACGCCTATGACGAGGCAGTCTGGCTGATCCTGCACACGCTGCATCTGCCGCTCGACCGGCTTGAACCCTTCCTTGATGCCCGACTGACCCGGGCAGAGCGACTTGCAGTGCTCAATGTTCTCGAACAGCGCATCGTCCGCCGGCTGCCCGCCGCCTACCTGACCAACGAGGCCTGGCTGGGCGATTTCCGCTTCTATGTGGATGAGCGCGTCATCGTGCCACGATCCTATTTCGCCGAACTGCTGTCCGAAGGATTGGCGCCGTGGGTCGATGATCCCAATGTCATAGGCACGGCGCTCGATCTATGCACCGGCTCCGGCTGCCTGGCGATCCTGATGGCACATGCCTTGCCGAACGCAACGATAGATGCCGTCGACATTTCGACAGATGCGCTGGCGGTCGCCCGGCAAAATGTTGCCGACTACCACCTACAGGATCGCATCCGCCTGGTGCAGTCGGACCTGTTCGCACAACTCGACAGTTCCCGCTACGACCTGATCATCTGTAATCCACCGTACGTCACGGCCGACTCCGTGGCCGCCCTGCCGGCCGAGTACCGCCACGAACCGTCGCTGGCACTGGGTTCCGGCGAAGATGGCCTTGATGTCGTGCGTCGGTTGCTCGCCGCAGCGTCGGATCGCTTGACGGCGGACGGTCTGCTCCTCGTCGAAGTCGGCCACAACGCCGACATCGTCGAGGCGGCGTTTCCCGATATGACATTTACTTGGATCGATGCCCCCAGTGGCGAGGGCAAGATATTCCTCCTGACCAAGGAGCAGCTATGAAGAAACTCGCCAGCTTGTTCACCGCAACCGTGGCAATAGTGCTCATGATCCTCGCACCGGTCGCAAGCGCAGACAAGGCGAAAGCTGCCGGCACCCGCATCGTCATCCAGGTTAACGACGACGATTCTAAGAAGTGGCACGGCATTCTCGCCAATGTCCACAATATCCAGGTCGAACTGGGCAAGGACAAGGTCGCGATCGCGGTGGTCGCGATCGGCCCCGGACTCGACATGCTGATGGCGGATTCCCTCGCCGCCAACGGCGTGCAGGACGCAATGGCCGACGGGGTCGAATTCATCGCCTGCGGCAACACCATGAGCGCACGCAAGATAGACAGGAAAGATCTGATCGACGGCATTGGCTACTCACGCGCCGGCTACGTCGAGATCGTCCGCCGCCAGCAGCAGGGCTGGATCTACCTGCGGCCATAAAGAAAAACGGAGCCGCGTGGCTCCGTTTGTTTTGTGGGTGGGGTGGCTGATGGGACTCGAACCCACGACAACCGGAATCACAATCCGGGACTCTACCAACTGAGCTACAGCCACCACCTGTGAAACAATTATTCTGGCCCGCCCGGCGAGACTCGAACTCACAACCCCCGGCTTAGAAGGCCGGTGCTCTATCCGGTTGAGCTACGGGCGGTCCTCCGAGCGACCTTCGGGGCATCGCGATGCTGGTCGGGGTGAGAGGATTCGAACCTCCGACATCCTGCTCCCAAAGCAGGCGCGCTACCGGGCTGCGCTACACCCCGAGAGGCGCGGATTCTACCGGCGCCCCCGAACAGGGTCAATAACTATCAATGCGTCACGATTCCGGTCGCGGCCTCGCCCGCTTCGGCGACTTTGGCGGGCACGGCTTCGGCCGGCTTGTCCTCGGCCAACGGCTGAGGCATCCGTTCCAAGGCCAGTTCGAGCACCTGATCGATCCACTTTACAGGCAGTATTTCGATCTTGCCCTTGATGGCATCGGAAATCTCCGCCAGATCCTTGACGTTTTCTTCTGGAATCAGCGCCAACCGGATACCCCCGCGAACCGCTGCCAGGAGCTTCTCCTTGAGGCCGCCGATCGGCAGCACCTCGCCGCGCAGCGTGATCTCGCCGGTCATGGCCACATCGGCGCGCACCGGAATTCCGGTCAGGGTCGATACCAGGGCCGTGGTCATGCCGATGCCCGCCGAAGGACCGTCCTTGGGCGTCGCGCCTTCGGGCAGGTGGATGTGGATGTCGTTCTTCTGATAGAAATCCTCGGGAATACCCAAGGACTTGCTGCGGCGACGGACAACGGTCAGCGCGGCCTGGATCGACTCCTGCATCACCTCGCCCAGTTTACCGGTGGTCATGGTCTTACCCTTGCCCGGCACGGCGACGGATTCGATGGTCAGCAGTTCGCCACCCACTTCCGTCCATGCCAGCCCGGTCACCTGGCCAACCTGGTTCTCTTTCTCGGCCATGCCGAAGCTGTAGCGGCGCACGCCGAGGAACTTGTCGAGGTTCTTGGCGTTGACGACGATCTTGTTCTTGCGCTTCCTCATCACCAGCGCCTTGACGACCTTGCGACAGATCTTGGACAGATCGCGCTCAAGCGCACGTACGCCAGCTTCCCGCGTGTAGTAGCGGACGATGTCGCGCAGGGCGTCCTCGGTGACGGTCAGTTCCTCGCGCTTGACGCCGTTGTTCTTCAACTGCTTCGGCAGCAGGTAGCGCTGGGCGATGTTGATCTTCTCGTCCTCGGTGTAGCCCGCCAGACGGATCACTTCCAGCCGATCAAGCAGCGCCGGCGGGATGTTGAGCGAGTTAGCCGTGGCGACGAACATCACATCGGACAAGTCGAAGTCCACCTCGATGTAATGATCCTGGAAGGTGTGGTTCTGCTCTGGGTCGAGCACTTCCAGCAGCGCCGATGAAGGATCGCCGCGGAAATCCATGCCCAGTTTGTCCACCTCGTCGAGCAGGAACAGTGGATTCTTGACGCCGACCTTGCTCATGTTCTGCAGGATCTTGCCGGGCATCGAACCGATGTAGGTGCGCCGGTGGCCGCGAATCTCGGCCTCGTCACGCATGCCACCCAGCGCCATGCGCACGAACTTGCGGTTGGTGGCCTTGGCGATCGACTGGCCGAGCGAGGTTTTGCCGACGCCGGGAGGTCCGACCAGGCACAGGATCGGTGCCTTGACCTTCTCGACACGTTGCTGCACGGCGAGATACTCGACGATGCGCTCCTTGACCTTCTCGAGACCGTAGTGATCCTTGTCGAGAATTTTCTCGGCAACGTTCAGATCCTTGGAAACACGAGACTTCTTCTTCCAGGGCAGGCCGACCAGCGTCTCAATGTAGTTACGCACAACCGTCGCCTCGGCGGACATCGGCGACATCATCTTCAGCTTCTTGAACTCAGAATTCGCCTTGACCAAGGCCTCCTTGCTCATGCCGGCGGCCTTGATCTTCTTGTCCATCTCGTCGAGATCAGCGCCCTCTTCACCCTCACCGAGCTCCTTCTGGATAGCCTTGACCTGTTCGTTCAGGTAATACTCACGCTGGCTTTTCTCCATCTGGCGCTTGACGCGGCCACGGATGCGCTTCTCGACCTGGAGGATGTCCAGTTCGGTCTCCAGCTGCGACAGCAATTTCTCCAGCCGCTCGCCGACATCGAACAGTTCCAGAATTTCCTGCTTCAACTCAAGCTTCATCGGCAGGTGGGCGGCGATGGTATCGGCCAGCCGGCCGGGTTCCTCGATGCCTGCCAGGGAGGTGAGAATCTCCGGTGGAATCTTCTTGTTGAGCTTCACGTATTGGTCGAACTGGGCCAGAATCGCCCGCCGCATGGCTTCGACTTCGTGATCGGCGCCCTCGTCGGTGGCAACCGGCGTTACGTCGGCGACGAACAGGGCCTGCTGATCATCCACCCGGTTGATTCTCGCGCGCTGCGTTCCTTCGACCAGCACCTTGACAGTGCCGTCGGGCAACTTGAGCATCTGCAGGATGTTGGCGATACAGCCTATCGGATAGAGATCCTCCGCCTCCGGTTCGTCCTTGGCGGCCGACTTCTGGGCCACCAGCAAAATGCCCTTGCCGGCCTCCATCGCCGTTTCCAGCGCCTTGATCGACTTCGGCCGGCCGACGAAGAGCGGAATCACCATATGCGGGAACACCACCACGTCGCGCAATGGCAACAGCGGCAATTCGGATTTTTCTGCAGGGGAGTCGAGTTCGCCTAACATTGGCTTGTCCTTTTGGTTGATGCTGCCTGATCGACATTGGGGCGACCTTGAACCAATTCAAGCGCCAATTCAAGCATCCTGCCACCACCCGCGCCCCGGCTTTATGCCGGCCGCAGCCTGCGATGCCGTCAGTTCGAGCCGGAAACCTTCGGCTGATCGGCGTAGATCAGCAATGGCTGGCCACCGTTCTCGATCATGGCTTCGTCGACCACCGCCTTGGCAACGTTCTCCAGGGTCGGCAGTTCGTACATGGTATCGAGCAAGGCGCCTTCCAGAATTGAGCGCAGGCCGCGTGCGCCCGTTTTGCGCTTGAGGGCCTTGCGGGCAATGGCCTGGAGGGCTGCCGGCCGAACCTCAAGTTCGACACCCTCCATGGCGAAGAGTTTCTGGTATTGCTTGGTCAGCGCATTCTTCGGTTCGACCAGAATCGTCACCAAGGCTTCCTCGTTGAGTTCCTCCAGCGTCGCCACCACCGGCAGGCGGCCGATCAATTCCGGAATCAGGCCGTACTTGATCAGATCCTCGGGCTCGACGCCGCGCAGGACCTCGCCGACAGCCTTCTTGTCGTCCTTGCTCTTCACCTCGGCGCCAAAGCCTATGCCGCCCTTCTCCGAGCGGTTCCGGATCACCTTCTCGAGGCCGTCGAAGGCGCCACCGCAGACGAACAGAATATTGGTGGTGTCGATCTGCACGAAATCCTGGTTCGGGTGCTTGCGGCCACCCTGCGGCGGCACGCTGGCAACAGTGCCCTCGATCAGCTTCAGCAACGCCTGCTGGACACCTTCGCCGGAAACATCCCGGGTAATGGAGGGGTTGTCCGATTTGCGGGAAATCTTGTCGATCTCATCGATGTAGACGATGCCCTGCTGTGCCTTTTCGACGTCGTAGTCGCACTTCTGCAGCAGCTTCTGGATGATGTTCTCGACGTCCTCGCCGACATAGCCGGCCTCGGTCAGCGTCGTGGCGTCAGCCATGACGAATGGCACGTTGAGCAGCCGCGCCAGCGTCTGGGCCAGCAGGGTCTTGCCGGAACCGGTCGGACCGACGAGCAGGATGTTGCTCTTGGCGAGTTCGACATCGTCGGCGTTCTTCTGCTGATGCCGCAACCGCTTGTAGTGGTTGTAGACAGCGACGGCGAGGATCTTCTTGGCCTGCTCCTGACCGATCACGTACTGGTCGAGGATGCCGCGGATCTCGGGCGGCGTCGGCAGATCGCGCGAGGCCTTGCCCTCCGTTTCGGCAGCCGTCTCGTCACGGATGATGTCGTTGCAGAGTTCAATGCACTCGTCACAGATGAACACCGACGGGCCGGCGATCAACTTCTTGACTTCGTGCTGGCTCTTGCCACAGAAGGAGCAATAAAGGAGTTTTTCGCCCGATTTCTTGTCCGCCATCGCCTTTCCCCTGTCGATACCCGCGCCGTCAGCCTGTCAGGCTTCGCCGCGCTTGTTCAATACCTTGTCCACCAATCCGTATTCGGCCGCAGCTTCGGCCGACAGGAAGTTGTCGCGGTCGGTATCCCGTTCGATGCGTTCGATCGGCTGGCCGGTGTGCCTGGCCAGCATGTCGTTGAGCCGTTGCTTCAGAAACAGGATTTCCTTGGCATGGATTTCGATGTCCGATGCCTGGCCTTGGAATCCGCCCATAGGCTGGTGAATCATCACCCGCGAATTGGGCAGGCAGTAGCGCTTGCCCTTTTCACCCGCGGCGAGCAAAAAGGCGCCCATCGAGGCGGCTTGGCCGATGCAGAGCGTCGACACGTCCGGTTTGATGAACTGCATGGTGTCGTAGATCGCCATTCCCGCCGTTACCGAACCGCCCGGCGAATTGATGTAGAGGTGGATGTCCTTGTCGGGATTCTCCGACTCCAGGAACAGCATCTGCGCCACCACCAGATTGGCGGTCATGTCGTTCACCGGACCGACCAGGAACACTACCCGTTCCTTCAGCAGGCGCGAATAGATGTCGTAGGCGCGCTCACCCCGCCCGCTGGTCTCGATGACCATCGGGATCAGGCCTATGGCCTGGGGATCGAATGTCGTGGTCGATTCGTTCATGGCGATGCTCGAACGCATCATGCCGCATTCCCCATCAGTTCGTCAAAGGACACCTCCTTGTCCACCGCCTTGGCGTTGGCCAGCATCCATTCGACGACGTTGTTTTCCATCGCCAATGCCTCGGCCTCGGCCAGTCGCTGCGGCTGGCTGTAATACCAGCGCACCACCTCCTTCGGATCCTCGAAGGTCTGGGAGTAATCGTCGACGATGGCGCGCACCTGCTCGGCAGTGGCGTGCAGGTCCTTCGCCCTGACCAGTTCGGCCAGCACCAGGCCCAGCTTGACACGGCGCACCGCCTGATCGGTGAACCAGGAGGCATCGACCGGCATGTTCTTGGCGTCCATGCCGCGGGCCTGCATGTCCTTGAGTGCGTTCTCCGCCATCTGTTTGGCTTCCAGATCGACCAGCGCCTTGGGCACGTCGATATTGTTGGCTGCCAGCAGCGCATCCATGGCCTGGTTCTTGACTCGAGCCTGAAGACGCTTTTTCACTTCGCGTTCCAGATTGGCCTTGACCTCTTCCCGCATCTTCACCAGGTCGCCATCCTTGATACCCAGCGCCTGGGCGAAATCGGCATCCAGTTCCGGCAGCTTCGGCGCCTCCACCTTTTTGCAGGTGGCCTCGAACTGGACTGTCTGGCCGGCCAGGTCCTTGGCGTGATAATCCTCCGGGAACGCGACATCGAAGGTCTTGGTCTGACCTTCGCTCATGCCGGCCAAGGCGCCCTCGAAGTCCGGCAGCATCATGGCGGCACCGAGCGTGACGGGATAATCGGTAGCCTTGCCACCAGGGAACTCCTCGCCGTTCTTGCGGCCGGTAAAGTCAATGGTCAGGCGATCGCCGGACTCGGCGGCCCGGTTGGCCGGAACGTGGGTGGTGCGCTGCTTGCGCAGCACGTCGATGGTCTTGTCCACTTCGGCGTCCGACACCGTCAGGGTCGCCCGCTCGATTTCCCTGCCCGACACGTCGCCCAGCGCGATTTCCGGATAGACCTCGAAGACGGCCGTGAACTCCATCGCACCTTCGTCGGCAGGCGTCTTGGGCTGGATGCTGGGGTAGCCGGCGACACGCAAGTTCTGTTCGCGCACCTTCTCGCTGAAGGCCTTTTCCACCGCGGCGCCGATCGCCTCCGAATGGGCCTGCGGGCCGTACTGCTGCGCGACCAGGTTCATCGGCACCTTGCCCGGGCGGAAGCCGGCCATCTTGACCGTCCTGGCGATATGGCGCAGGCGCTGCTGTACTTCCTTGTCGATGTCGGCCTTGGCAACAGCCATGTCGATACGGCGTTCCAGCGCGCTGGCGACGTTGGCTTGAGCGCCCGTGTTTTCCTGAGTCTGCATGAGAAATTCCTGAAGGCTGGTATGAAATGCGGCAAATTCCGCGATGATTGGCTGGTGCGAAGGAAGGGACTCGAACCCTTACGCCTCGCGGCGCTGGAACCTAAATCCAGTGCGTCTACCAATTCCGCCACCTTCGCGCAACCGCAGATTTTACCCGATATACTCGACCGCTGCCCATGGCCGTCGACCATTACGAAAACTTCCCCGTCGCCTCCATCCTGCTGCCGCGCGCCCTGCGCGAACCGGTAGCGGCAATCTACGTTTTCGCGCGCAGCGCCGACGATTTTGCCGACGAAGACAGCCGGTCTCCCGAAGAACGACTTGCGTTGCTCGAAGACTACAGGACCGAACTCGATGCGATAGAAGCGAATCGCCCCTCCCAGCACCCTGTTTTCTTGCGATTGCGTCCGGTCATCTCGGATTATGGCCTGCCGCTGCAACCCTTCCGCGACCTGCTCGACGCCTTCAGTCAGGACGTCGTGAAGACGCGCTATGAAACATTCACGGAGTTGCTGGACTACTGCCGCCGCTCGGCTGATCCGGTTGGCCGGCTGCTGCTGCGCCTGTTCCGTAGCGACAGCGAGGAAAACCGGCACCGGTCCGATGCCATCTGCTCCGCCCTGCAACTCATCAATCACTGGCAGGACATTGGCATCGATGCCACCAAACCGGTGTCCCGCATCTATCTGCCCACTGAGGACCTGGCGCATTTCGGCGTTGCCGAGGAAACCATTCTCCGGCGTGTCGCCACGGCTGACTTTCGCGCCCTCATGCGCTTCCAGGTCGATCGTGCCCGAGCCCTTATGGTGGAAGGCGCGCCACTCGGCAGTGTCCTGCCCGGGCGCATCGGCCTGGAGATACGCGCCATCGTCGCGAGCGGCTTGCGCATCCTGGAGAAGATCGAGGCCGTCGGCTACGATGTATTCGAACGGCGGCCAGTGCTGCAAATGTTCGACTGGCCGCGCGTGATGCTCAAGGCGCTATGAATCCCGACCACTATTGCCAGCAGAAGGCTGCGGCCAGCGGTTCCAGCTTTTACTACAGTTTCCGTTTTCTGGAGCCCCGACGGCGCCAGGCCATCACCGCGCTCTACGCCTATTGCCGCGAGGTCGACGATGCAGTGGACGAATGCAGCGATCCCGGCGTCGCCGCAATGAAACTGGCCTGGTGGCGTGGCGAGGTGACAGCGCTCTACGCCGGCCGCCCGACCCACCCAGTGACCCAGGCCCTGGCCACCGCGCTGCCCCACTTCAACCTGCCCGCCGAACACCTGCAGGAAATCATCGACGGCATGGAGATGGATCTGCACCAGACGCGCTACCCGGACTTCAAGGCGCTGCATCTCTACTGCTACCGGGTCGCTTCGGTAGTCGGCCTGTTGGCCGCCGAGATATTCGGCTACACGGATCGCCGCACCCAGAAATACGCCCACGATCTCGGCCTCGCCTTCCAGCTCACCAACATTGTCCGCGATGTCGGCGAAGACGCCCGCCGCGGCCGCATTTACCTGCCGCAGGACGAGCTGGCCCGCTTCGGTGTTACCGAGACCGATATCCTGCAATCCCGCTACTCGGACAGTTTCAAGGCCCTGATGGAGTTTCAGGTGGGTCGTGCCCAGGAGACCTATGACCGGGCGCTGGCCGCGCTGCCCGCCGCCGACCGCAAGACGCAACGGCCCGGCCTGATCATGGCGGCCATCTACCGGACGCTGCTCGAAGAAATCGTTAAGGACGGCTGCCGGGTGCTGACCCATCGCACTTCGCTACCGCCCGCCCGCAAGTTGTGGTTGGCCGGCAAGACGTGGCTGACGGCCTAAGCGTCGCCGTCGTCGGCGCCGGCTACGCGGGCCTGGCGGCGGCGGTCGAACTTGCCGCGGCAGGCATCATCGCCGTCGACGTCTTCGAAGCCTCGCGCACCCTCGGCGGACGCGCGCGCGGCATCGACATCGAAGGCATGCGCCTCGACAACGGCGCCCACATCCTCGTTGGCGCTTATACCGAAACGCTGCGCCTGATACGGCTGGTCGGCGCACCGGCCGATGCGCTACTGCGACAGCCATTGCATCTGGAATTTCCAGGGCAATTCCGCATCCGGGCACCCCATTTGCCGGCGCCACTGCATCTCGCCTGGGCGTTGCTCACCGCGCAGGGCTTCAACTGGACCGAAAAGTTTGCCGCAGTCGGCTTCATGCGCCGGATGCAGTCCCGTGGTTTCCGCCTGGCCGGGGATAGCACCGTCGCCGCCCTGCTCGCCGGCCAACCCGAAAAGCTGCGTCACTTCCTCTGGGAACCGCTCTGCCTCGCTGCGCTCAACACGCCACCAGGCGAGGCCTCGGCGCAGGTCTTCCTCAACGTACTGAAGGACAGTCTGGCCGCCGATCGCGCCGCCAGCGACCTGCTGCTGCCGGCCACGGATTTCTCGGCGCTGTTTCCCGAGCCGGCGGCCCGCTATCTGGCCGCGCACGGCGGCACAGTCCGGCGCAGTGCCCGCATCGATGCGATCAGCCGGCGCGACGGCAGCTATTTCCTTGACAACCACGGCCCCTACGACCACGTCATCCTCGCCGTCGCGCCGTACCACCTGCCGCAGTTGATTGCCGGCTTCTCCGAGTTGGCGCCGCTGGCGGCGCAGCTTGCGGCGCTGCGCTGGGAGCCGATCGTCACCTGCTATCTGCGTTATCCGGAATCCGTGCGCCTGCCCCTGCCGATGGTCGGCGTCGATAGCGGACTTGCGCAATGGCTGTTCGACCGCGGCGCGCTGTGTGGTCAACACGGCGTCATCGCCGCCATCATCAGTGCCCGTGGCCGACACGAAGAACTCGACCACGAAGCACTGGCCCGACGCATTCACGAGGAAATCGCACGCGTTGTCGCCGGCCTGCCGGAACCGCTGTGGACCGAAGTGATCGCCGAAAAGCGCGCCACCTTCGCGTGCACACCTGGCGTATCGCGACCGCTGACCTTCACGTCCCTGCCCGGCCTCCTGCTGGCAGGCGATTATGTCGCCGGCAACTATCCGGCCACCATCGAGGGTGCTGTCAGAAGCGGTATTGCCGCCGCCAGGTCAATCCGTCAGCAGGCGGCCTCCAGCAAGCCGTAGCCTGCGTCCACAACGCTCTGCCAGCGCTTCGTCATGCGTCACCAGCACCAGTGTCGTGCCGGCCTCCCGGTTCATTTCGAACATCAGGTCGATGATCTCGCTGCCCGTAGCGGCATCCAGATTGCCGGTCGGCTCGTCCGCCAGCAGCAGCTTGGGCTCGACGGCGAAAGCGCGCGCCAGCGCAACGCGCTGCTGCTCGCCGCCGGAAAGGTGCTTCGGATAATGATCCAGACGCTCCCGCAAACCGACCCGCTCCAGCATCGCCGTTGCCTGCTGCCGCGCATCCGGCCGCGCCATCAGCTCGAGCGGCAGTGCTGCGTTCTCAAGCGCCGTCAGCGCCGGCAGCAACTGGAAGGACTGAAAAACGAAGCCGAGCAGGCGGCCGCGCAATTCGGCACGCTCATCCTCGCCCAGCGCGGAAATTTCCTCGCCATCGAGTCGGACCCAGCCGCGGCTGGGCGTATCGAGTCCGGCGAGCAGCGAGAGCAGCGTCGATTTGCCGGAACCGGAGGCGCCGACCACCGCAACTGCCTCGCCGGGACTCACGGCAAAGGAAATCTCGTGCAAAATCGTCAGCACGCCGTCGCCCTTGTCACGCATGGGCACATCCTTGCCCAATTCCGAAACCTCGATCATCGCTGCCGTCATGTTGAAACGCCTGCTGTTCCTCGTCCTTTCTATGCTACCGCTAACCGCCCTGGCCGCTCCTTCGATCCTGATCTTCGGCGACAGTCTGTCGGCCGGCCATGGCATCGCCCTCGCCCAGAGCTGGCCGTCACTGCTGGTGCGGCGACTCGATGACAACCACCTCGCCTACTCCGTGGCCAACGCCAGCATCAGCGGCGAAACCACTGCCGGCGGTCGCTCCCGGCTGACCGAGGCGCTTGACCGCTTGCAGCCATCTGTGGTCGTGATCGCGCTGGGCGCCAACGACGGCCTGCGCGGTTTGCCGGTGCCGCAAATGCGGGAGAATCTCGTCGCCATGGTCCGCGCCACCAAGGCCAAAAAAGCTCGCGTGCTGCTGATCGGCATGAAGCTGCCGCCCAACTACGGTCCCGACTACGCGCGCCAGTTCGAGCAGGCCTTTGTTCAGGTAGCCAAAGATGAGCGAGTACCGCTGCTGCCTTTCCTGCTCGAGCCGCTCGGCGCGACGACGGACGCCTTCCAGCCGGACGGCCTGCACCCCACCGCAAGCGCCCAGCCGAAAATCCTCGATCACGTCTGGCCGGCGCTGCAAACCCTGCTCAGATGAAAGTCAGTCGTGGCGGACCGCCGCTGAAGTGACCGATGACCGCGGCCTGATCGAAGCCGTCGGCGCGGAACGCGGCCAGCACTTCGTCGGCACACTCCGCGGTGCAGGCCACCAGCAAACCACCACTGGTCTGGGGATCGGTGACCATTTTATGCTGCCATTCCTCCAGTCCCGGCGCCAGATCGACGGCCTCGCTATAGCTGTCCCAGTTGCGCATCGATGCACCGGTGGCGATGCCGGCCTTGACGTGCGTTACCGCCTCGCCAATCAGCGGCAGGCGGTCGAATTCGACTGTCCCGGTCAGACCGGAGCCGCGGCAGATCTCCAGCAGGTGGCCCGCCAGGCCGAAACCCGTCACGTCCGTCACCGCATGGACGCCCGCCATTTCCGCCAGCCTGGTCCCGGTGACATTGAGCTTCGTCGTCCAGCGAATCATCTCGCCGTAGCCGGCCTCCGACAGCAGGCCCTTCTTCAGTGCCGCGGAGAGGATGCCTATGCCCAGCGGCTTGCCGAGGATCAGCACGTCGTCCGCTTGGGCGCCGCTGTTCTTCTTCACCCGCTCGGGATGGACGATGCCCAGCCCCACGAGGCCGTAGATCGGCTCGGGTGCGTCAATGGAATGGCCGCCCGCGATAGGGATGCCAGCCTCGGCGCAGATGGAGGCACCGCCTTCGAGAATGGTGTGGATCACGTTCTCGGGCAGCTTGGCGAGCGGCATGCCGACGATGGCCAGCGCCATGATCGGCCGGCCGCCCATGGCATAGACATCCGACAGCGCATTGGCGGCGGCAATGCGGCCGAAGTCGCGCGGATCGTCCACGATCGGCATGAAGAAATCGGTGGTGGCGACAATGGCTTGGCTGTCGTTGAGACGATAGACGGCCGCGTCGTCGGCAGTTTCGACCCCCACCAGGAGATCGGCCGGCAACGTCTTCAGGGGCGATTCGGCGATAATGCGCGACAACACGGCCGACGCAATCTTGCAGCCTCAACCGCCGCCGTGGCTGAACTGGGTCAGTTTTATATTTTCCATTGGAGTTTGAGTGTCGGAACGCCTTCCGAAAGGCTTGGCAAAGGTAACACAGCTGGCCGACTTCGACGTCATCATCGACGCCCGCTCGCCCGCCGAATACGCCGACGATCACGTGCCAGGCGCCATCAGCTGTCCGGTGCTTTCCGACGAGGAGCGCGCCCGTGTTGGCACGCTCTACAAGCAGGTGTCACCATTCGAGGCCCGGAAGGTCGGCGCTGCCCTGGTGGCCAAGAACATTGCCTGTCACATCGAGCAACATTTCCTCGACAAGCCGAAGGAGTGGCGCCCGCTGGTCTATTGCTGGCGCGGTGGCAAGCGCAGCGGCGCCTTCACCCATATCCTGCGTGAGATCGGCTGGGATGCGCATCGGCTCGACGGCGGCTACAAGGGCTGGCGCCGGCAGATCATCGAAGAACTCGCCGACTTGCCACGACGATTTCGCTTCCAGGTGATTTCCGGCGCTACCGGCAGCGCCAAGAGCCGCATCCTGGAAGCACTCGCGGCCGAAGGGGCGCAGATCCTCCACTTGGAGGAATGCGCAGCCCACAAAGGTTCGGTCCTGGGCAATCTGCCGCACGAAGCGCAGCCGTCGCAGAAGGCCTTCGAGACCCGACTTCACACCGCGCTTTCAGCACTCGACCCCGCGAACCAGGTCTTCGTCGAGGCCGAAAGCCGCCGCATCGGCGTCGTCCAGCTGCCCGACACCCTGATCGCCGCCATACGTGCCGCACCCTGTCTGCGCATCGAGGCCACAACGGCCGCGCGGGTCGACTTCCTGCTCGGCGACTACGATTACTTCCTTGCCGATCCGCGTTGGCTGGCAGTAAGGCTGGGCAACCTGCGCGGCCTGCAAAGCAACGAGACGCTCGCCCGCTGGCTGGAGCTCGTCGAGGCGGGGGATTTCCGCAACCTGGTCGCGGAACTGCTCGAAAAGCATTACGACCCGCTCTACCAGCGCTCGCAGTCCAGGAACTACGCCGACTATGCGGATGCCCCGACCTATGCCACCGACGACTTGTCGGCGGAAGGCATCAGGCGGCTGGCGCGCCGGATTCTGGCAGCCTGAGCACCTTCCCCCGGCAAACGCAAATACGCTGGACCACGGCGGGCCGGGGACTTTCGACTTCCCCCTGCTCGAACGCAACGACGGTGAAGCGCTTGTGCATCAGGTCCAGCAGTTCCCCATTGCGAAGCAGGTATTCCGGGTTGCTCGGACTGCCGAAGTGCTCATTGCCGGCCATGAATGTCTCATAGATCAAGACCCCGCCCGGCGCCAGGCTGGCCATCAGGCTGGGCATCAGGGGCCGCCAAAGATAGTTGGTTACGACGATGCCCTCGAAGTGGCGGCTGAAATAGGGCCAGCCGCCACCTTCCAAATCGGCCTGCCGGGTATTGATGCCGGGCAGGCCGGCCAACCCCGCCAAGAGTTCCGCGTCGCGGTCCACCGCCTCGATCCGATAGCCCAAACCGGCCAGAAGGCGGGCGTGGCGGCCGGTGCCGCAGGCGAGATCGAGTACCTCGCCACCGGATGGAATCAGCGGCGCGAAACGGCCAACCCAGGGCGACGGCGTGACTGTCGGGAAATGTGTATTCATAGGCCTAATTCTTCCCGATTTGGTGCCGAAAACAATGACTATGGAGACTATCGATGCTATTCTTTGCTGCGTTGCAACAGAACGCCCCCGGCCACGGGCTGCGAGTACCGCCATGAACAACGAGCGTCACTATCTGACCCCCCTCCTGGAACCCAAGTCCATCGCCATCATCGGCGCCTCGGAGACACCCGGTTCCATCGGCGAGACCCTCGCGCGCAACGTCCTCGATACCAATTTCCCGGGCAAGACGTTCTTCGTCAATCCGAAGCACGACAAGGTCTTCGGCCAGAAGAGTTACGACAGTGTCGAGAGCATTCCGCAGCGGCTGGATCTGGCGGTGATCTGCACCAAGGCAGACAGCGTGCCGGGCATCGTCGATGCCTGCGGCCGCGCCGGTACGCGTGCCGCCATCGTCCTGTCAGGCGGCTTTTCGGAAGCGGGTCCGCGCGGCGCTTCGCTCGAGCGGGCCACGATCGAAAATGCGCGACGCCACCGCCTCCGTCTGCTCGGACCGAACTGTCTGGGCATCATGCGTCCCTCTGCGGGCCTCAACCTCACCTTCGCCCACGGCAGCGCCAACCCCGGCACCATCGGCCTGATCTCGCAGTCAGGCGCCTTGTGCACCGCCATTCTCGACTGGGCGTTGCCCAACAACGTCGGCTTCTCGACGGTCGTATCGCTCGGCGCCGAGGGCGATGTCGACTTCGGCGAAATCCTCGAGTACATGGTCGCCGATCCCAAGACCGAGAACATCTTCCTCTACATCGAGGGCATCAAGAACGCCCGCCGCTTCATGAGCGCCCTGCGCGCCGCTGCCCGCTGCAAGCCGGTATTGCTGATCAAGGTGGGCAAGCATCCCTGCGGCGAACGGGCGGCCCGTTCTCATTCGGGCGCTGCAGTCGGTGCCGACGATGTCTTCGACGCCGCCCTGCGCCGTGCTGGCGTCGTCCGATTGGGCACAGTCGGCCAGATGTATGCCGCCGCCCAAGCGCTGTTCTCCCACTTCCGGCCGCGCGGCAATCGTCTGGCGATCATCACCAATGGCGGCGGCCCCGGCGTCATGGCCGCCGACCACTGCTGCGACATTGGCATCCCGCTGGCCAAGCTGTCGGATGCAACGAAGGCAAGGCTGGACGAAGTCCTGCCAGCCAACTGGTCGAAGAGCAATCCGCTCGACATCATCGGTGATGCCGATCCAGCCCGCTATACGGCTGCCCTGCAGGCGTGCCTCGACGACGATCAGGTCGACGGCATCATGGTCATCCTGACGCCTCAGGCCATGACCGACCCGACCCAGGCCGCACGCACGGTGATCGAAGTCGCCCGCAGTTCCGACAAGCCAGTGGTGACCTGCTGGATGGGCGAGGAGCAGGTACGCGAAGCGCGCATGCTGTTCAAGGGTGCTGGCGTGCCGACCTTCCGCACTCCGGAACCGGCGGTGGAACTGTTCTCGCACATTTCCAACTACTACCGCAACCAGCGCCTGCTGATGGAAACGCCGGCGTCGATTTCGGACCAGGTGGCGCCGCGCCTGGAATCTGCCCGGCTGGTGATCGAAACCGCCCTGCAGGAAGGCCGCAAGGTGCTCAACGAAATGGAGTCGAAGGCCCTGCTGGCCGCCTTCCGCATTCCGATCGCCCAGACCGTGGTGGCCCGCTCCCCCTCCGAGGCGATGGTGCTGGCCGAGGAGATCGGCCTGCCGGTGGTGATGAAGATCGACTCGCCGCAGATCACCCACAAGACCGACTCCGGCGGCGTGCGCCTGAACCTGAATTCGCTGGCCGCCGTGCGCGACGCATACAAGGAAATGGTCGACGAAGTGCGCAAGAACCGCCCCGACGCCATGATCCACGGCGTCGCCATCGAGCCGATGATCCAGAAGGCCAATGGCCGCGAGCTGATGGTCGGCATGGCGCGCGACCAGATCTTCGGCCCCACCATCCTCTTCGGCCCGGGTGGCGTCGGCGTCGAAGCCACGGGCAAGGACCGCGCCGTCGCGCTGCCGCCGCTCAACCAGTTCCTGGTCTCCGACATGCTGGCCTCCACGCATACCTCGGCGAAACTGGGTGCCTTCCGCAACATGCCGCCGGTCAGCATGGAAGCGCTGGAATCGGTGCTGCTGCGCGTCTCGGAAATGGTCTGCGAACTGCCGTGGATCACCCAGCTCGACATCAATCCGCTGATCGTGGATGAAAATGGCGCCGTCGCCGTCGATGCCAGCATTTCCATCGAAAACATGGCACTGACGGCCGGTCGCTACGACCACATGGCGATTCACCCCTATCCGTCGCATCTGGCCATC
>DASRXN010000159.1:0-2723 GCA_035654135.1 Rhodocyclaceae bacterium
CCTGATTGCGATGTACGGCGGTGATCGCCGCGCAGTCGTCGCCGGCATCAACGAGCGCGGCTTGTCGCTGGCGGCGCGCACGACGGGCAACCGGGTGGCCGGCATCCATGTCGTCGGCTACTTCGACGATCGCCGGTCGGAGCGCCTGCCGGATTTCAGTCCGCTGCCGCTCCTGGGTAGGCTGTCGGAACTGCCGGATTTCGTGCGGCGCCGCAACATCCATGTCATCTACCTGGCGTTGCCGATGACGACGCAGGCGCGCATCCTCAAACTGCTCGACGAATTGCGCGACACCACGGCGTCCATATATTTCGTGCCCGATTACTTCGTCACCGACCTGATCCAGGGGCGCGTCGGCGCGGTCGAGGACATTCCGGTGGTGGCGGTGTGCGAATCGCCGTTCGTCGGCCTCGGCGGCGTGGCCAAGCGCGTGAGTGACCTCGTCATGGCGGCACTGATTCTCGCCATCCTGTCGCCGCTGCTGGTGTTGATTGCCATCGGCGTCAAGCTCAGTTCGGCCGGACCGGTGATATTCAAGCAGCGCCGCTACGGTCTGGACGGCCAGGAAATCATAGTCTACAAGTTCCGCTCGATGACGGTCTGCGAAGACGCCGGCGAGATACCGCAGGCGCAAAAGAACGACCAGCGCGTGACACCGTTCGGTGCTTTCCTGCGCAAGTCGTCGCTCGATGAGTTGCCCCAGTTCATCAACGTCCTGCAGGGACGCATGAGCATCGTCGGACCGCGGCCGCACGCAGTAGCGCACAACGAGATGTACCGCAAGATGATCAAGGGCTACATGCTGCGCCACAAGGTACGGCCGGGCATCACGGGCTGGGCCCAGGTCAACGGCCTGCGCGGCGAGACCGAGACCGTCGACAAGATGGAAGCGCGCATCGAGCACGATCTCGAGTACCTGCGCAACTGGTCATTGCGGCTCGACCTCTACATCATCTTCAAGACCGGCTTCGTGATTCTGCGCGACCAGCACGCCTACTGAGGCGGAATGGCTGCGCGCAGGCGCAGGTAGAGTAGCCCGAGCCACTCGTGCAACGCGACGCGGGACCACATCAGAGCGTTAGCCCCCGGCACGAACTGGCCGAATTCTTCGGCCGGCGCGGTCACGTTGAAGCCCATCGGCGCCGGCAGGACCTCGAAGCCCTGTTCGGCGAACAGCCGCCGCGCCCGAGGCATGTGCCAGACATGGGTAACCAGTGCGATGCGCTTGATGCCGGCCTGTTTCAGCATCGGCGCCAGGTGGCTGGCGTTTTCGATCGTGTCCATGGAGGTCGTTTCGATCCAGCGTGTGTCGATGCCGAAATCCTCCTTGAACGACTTCTTCATCAACATGGCGTCGGCCTCGCCGCCCGAGGTCGAGCCGCCGGTGATGGCGACGGGGAGGCCGCTCTCCTTGACGAGGCGCGCGGCGTAGCGCAGGCGCTGCAGTTCGTCGTTGCTGACAGTATCTCCGCCATATTCGATCGAGCCGTGATAGGCGTTGCCAGCTAGCACTACGATGGCCTGCGCCTGTGCCAACTCCTCCGAAGTGATGGGCGGGGTGTCGACCAGGCCACTCAACAGCAGTCTGGACGTGATCTGCATCGACAATGCCGTCAGGGCGGCCAGGCCGATGCCGATCAGCCAGTGGCCTGTGCGCGGATGGCGGCGCGCCAGCCACAGGCCGCATACGGCCAGCAGAATCGGACCGAGAGGCGGCAGTATCGGCGCGGTAAGCAGGGTTTTGAGCAGAAACATGGGGGCAAAGCCCTCTTGCTTGTTATTTATTGGGTCGGTGGGGTCGCTATTATCGGGCTAATTTGCCTTCCACGCGTCAGTTCGGTGCGTGCCGGGGGCTTGGCAACGGGAAGGGACGCATGGATTTCGGCGATTTCGGTTGGCGCGGACTGATGTTGCTGGCGGCGTTCGCGGCCAGCATCTACCTTGTCGTAGCGCTGTTCGGGCTCGCGCGCTTGCGGCGGCGGCAGGAACGGCCGGTTTCGCTCGAGCCGACGTCCGTGCCGGCAGACGACTCATCGACGGCGATGTGGAATCCCCCAACCCTGACGCCCCTGGATCCGATGCCTGGTGAGACGTCAACGGTGACGCAGGTGGGCTCCATGTTCGACGCGCCGCAGGCCGACAGCCGTCCGGCGCAGCCTTTTGCCGCCACTCTGGCCATGACCGGGCTGGAAGCCGAGGTCCGCAAATTGCGCGCCGACGTGACGGCCTTGCGCGAGGAACTGGCGGAGATGAAGGCGGCGCGCCGGGTTTCGCCCTTGTATGCCGATGCGGCCGCCCTGGCGCAGCGGGGTTTCGATGCCCGCGGTGTCGCCGAGGAATGCGGCATCTCCGTGGCCGAGGCGGAACTTGTGTTGGCCATGAGTCTGGAAGAAAAGAACTTTGACGGCGAGGTGGATGATGGCGGAAGCGGACTGGACGCGAGAGCCGGGCACCCCGGACGATGACGAGACGCTGAAGAAGCGTCTGGTCAAGCGTGTGTCGATAGCGGGCCTGCTGGTGGTCGGCCTGCTGGGGGCATTGCTGATCTTCGACGGCATGTTCGTCAGGATGGAAAAACCGCCCAGGCGGATCGCCGCCGTCGAAGCGCCGGTCAAGCCGATCGAAAAGCCCGCGCTTGTGACGGAGCCGGCTGTCGCCGAGAAACCTGCCGAAGAAGCCGAAGACACCAAGGAGCCGGTCGCCGAGCCGGAACGCACGGAGAC
>DASRXN010000160.1:0-25772 GCA_035654135.1 Rhodocyclaceae bacterium
GCAGTGAAGTGAGGAATACGCAATGTCGATCCTGATCAACAAGGACACCAAGGTTATCACCCAGGGCATCACCGGCAAGACCGGCCAGTTCCACACCGAGAAGTGCATCGAGTATGCCAACGGCAAAGCCTGTTTCGTCGCCGGCGTGAACCCGAAGAAGGCCGGTGAGAAGATTTTCGATGTGCCGATCTACGCTTCGGTGAAGGAGGCCAAGGCAGCCACCGGCGCCACGGTTTCGGTGATCTACGTGCCGCCGGCCGGCGCTGCCGATGCGATCTGGGAAGCCTGCGAGGCCGACCTCGACCTGGCCATCTGCATCACCGAGGGCATTCCCGTGCGCGACATGCTGGTCGTGCGCAACAGGATGAAGCAGAAGGAAGCCAAGGGCGGCAAGAAGACGCTGCTTCTCGGCCCCAACTGCCCGGGCCTGATCACGCCGGACGAAATCAAGATCGGCATCATGCCCGGCCACATCCACCGCAAGGGCCGCATCGGCATCGTCTCGCGTTCCGGCACGCTGACCTACGAAGCCGTGGCGCAGGTCACCGAACTGGGCCTCGGCCAGTCGTCGGCGGTCGGCATCGGCGGCGATCCGATCAACGGTTTGAAGCACATCGACGTCATGAAGATGTTCAACGACGATCCGGACACCGATGCGGTGATCATGATCGGCGAAATCGGCGGACCCGACGAAGCGGACGCGGCGCGCTGGTGCAAGCAGCACATGAAGAAGCCGATCGTCGGTTTCATTGCCGGCGTCACTGCGCCGGCCGGCAAGCGCATGGGCCATGCCGGCGCGCTGATTTCCGGGGGCGCCGACACGGCCGATGCCAAGCTGGCGATCATGGAGGAGTGCGGCTTCAAGATCACCCGCGATCCCTCGGTGATGGCCAAGCTGCTGAAGTCGCTGCTCTGAATCATTTGAGCGACAATCGAAGGCGGGCTGTGGCCCGCCTTTTTGTTTTTTGGGAGACGATGTGATGGCGCTCTTTCTTTCCGAAGCCGACGTCAAGCAACTGCTGACCATGGACCTGGCGCTGGAAGCCGTCGAAGCGGCGCATCGAGCCCACGGCACCGGCCGCGCCATCGACATCCCGCGCCAGCGGACGCGCGTGCCGACGGCTTCCCTGCACATCCTGCAGGGTGCACTGCTCGACGAAGGCGTGATGGGTTACAAGGCCTACACCGTGAGCAAGGAGGGCGCACGCTTCCTCGTGCATCTGTTCGACGCCACCAGCGGCCGCCTGCTGGCGATGATCGAGGCCGATTATCTGGGCATGATGCGTACCGGTGCCACGGGCGGGCTGGCGGCCAAGCTTCTGGCGCGCGAAGATGCAACGACGGTCGGTCTTTTCGGTGCCGGCTGGCAGGCACAAAGCCAAGTCGAGGCCTTGTGCCGGGTGCGGCAGATCAAGCGGGTCAAGGTGTACTCGCGCGACCCCGAGAAGCGGCGTGCCGCCACGGCTGACTTTGCGCGGCGATTTGGGCAGAAATTCGGCTTCGAGGCGATCCCGGCCGAAAGTGCGGAAGAAGCGGCGTGCGACAGCGACATCGTCGTCGCCATTACCTCGTCGGCGACGCCCGTGTTTGACGGCGCCTGGCTGGACGATGGTTGCCATGTCAATGCCGCGGGATCGAATGCCCTGATCCGCCGGGAGATCGATGAAACGACTGTGCGCCGCGCCGGTGTGATCTGCGTCGATAGCCGTGCGACCGCGCTCGCCGAGTCGGGCGACCTGCTGTCCGCACTGGAGAAAGGCCGATTGCATGCGGGGCAACTGGTTGAACTCGGTGAGGTCGTTGCCGGCGTGCGCCCAGGCCGAACGGCCGCCGACAAGATCACGTTGTTCGAGTCGCAGGGCATGGCCATTCAGGACCTGGCTTTGGCAAACCGGCTGTTGCGTCTGGCCCGGGAACGCCGGCTAGGGCGGGAATTGGCGCTCGGAATTATTTGACTGAATTGAGGTTCAACTGTAACAATTATCATTAGACTCTTGTTTCTTCACATAGTTACTAGGTTGGAGGCATGGCGGGTGTTTATCGGTCAGGCATTAGCCATCGCGGCTTATGACGACTAATCTCTCTCAGGTTCTGGAAGTCGCGACCCGCACGGATGCCGGGCTGGTGCGACCCCACAATGAGGATTCGGTATTCGCGAATCCGGGGCTCGGCTTGGCCGTACTTGCAGACGGCATGGGTGGTTATAGTGCCGGCGAGGTAGCCAGCGGCATGGCGACATCCATTCTTGGCACCGAACTGGAAAAGGCCTTCGCGGCAATGGCGCCCGATGAGCCGATGGCGGACGGTGAACGGTGGGCGCACGCGGCACTGAAGCAGAAAATCGAACACGTCAATGCTGCAATTTTTCAGGCGAGCGAGGACCAGCCGCAGTATGCAGGCATGGGCACGACGCTGGTTGCCGCGCTGTTCCACGACAATACCGTGACCGTTGCGCATATCGGCGATTCACGGCTCTACCGGTGGCGGGGCAACGAGCTTCGGCAGCTGACCCGCGATCATTCGTTGTTGCAGGAGCAAATTGACAGCGGGATAATCAGCGCAGAGCAGGCGCAGCATTCGCAGAACAAGAACCTGGTCACGCGGGCACTGGGCATCGACCCGACCGTGGCGGCCGAAATGCACGACCATGAAGCGCTGCCGGGGGATATCTACGTGTTGTGTTCCGATGGCCTCAACGATATGGTCGCGGATGATGAAATCGCGTCGAGCTTGTCGGCCCTGTCGGCAAATCTGGAGTTGTGTGCGATCCGCTTGGTGGAGATGGCCAACGACAACGGCGGCCGCGACAACGTGTCGGTGATGCTGGTGCGGGTGAAGCAGGCTTTTCCGGTGGCGCGAAGCTGGTGGGCGCGGCTGTTGGCTTGGCTCAGGTAATCGAGGACGATCGAGATGGCGAAACTCATACTCAGCATGGACGGCCTGGTGCTCAAGGATATTCCGATCACCAAGGAACGGGTCACCATCGGCCGCAAGCCGCACAACGACATCCAGATCGACAATCTGGCGATCTCCGGCGAGCATGCGGCGATCATTACCCTGATCAACGACTCGTTTCTCGAGGACCTGAACAGCACCAATGGCACCTTCGTCAATGGTCAGCCGGTGAAGAAACATTTCCTTCAGAATGGCGATGTCATCGAGCTCGGTAAGTACGGGCTGAAGTATCTGAGCGAGGCGGCGCAGCAGACTGCCGCGGCGGACTTCGAAAAGACCATGGTGTTGCGACCGGACATGATGCGCCGGGCCGTCGAGCAGGCCACGCCGCAGCCGGCCGCGGACCAGCCGCCCCCGCAAGCGCAGCAGCAGCCGACGACAGCCATGGTCCGGGTATTGAACGGGGGCAATGCCGGCCGGGAACTCGAATTGACGAAAACCCTGACGACGCTGGGCAAGCCGCATGTGCAGGTAGCGGTGATTGCCCGTCGTCCGCAAGGCTATTTCATTACCCACGTCGAGGGGGCCAACTTGCCGGTCGTCAGCGGCCAGACATTAGAGGCCAACAGGCCCCATGCGCTCAGCGACCACGACATCATCGATATCGGTGGCGTCAAGATGGAATTTCTCTTCAAGGCCTGAGACAACCCGCATGGGTCAGCGTACGCGGAAGCCCGCGAGGCATGTGAAAGACAAATGAAAGTTCGCATTCTTGGCTGTAGTGGAGGAATCGGCGGGCGCCACCTGCGCACGACCTCGATCCAGGTTGACCACGACATCCTGGTCGACTGCGGCACTGGTGTCGGCGATTTGTCGATCGGGGAGCTGGTGCAGATCAATCATGTTTTCCTGACCCACTCCCACCTGGATCACATCGCCTGCCTGCCACTCTTGATCGACACAGTCGGCGACATGCGCAACCGGCCGCTTACCGTCTACGCGACCGAGGCGACGCTCGAGATTCTTCGTGCCCACGTATTCAACTGGGCGGTCTGGCCCGATTTCAGCGAGATTCCGAACGCGAAGAAACCGTATTTGCGCTACGAGACCGTTCGTGTCGGCGCTACCGTCGATGTCGACGGCCGCTACATCACCGCGCTGCCCGCCAGCCACACGGTACCGGCGGTCGGTTACCAACTCGGTTCCGGTGCGGCCAGCCTGGTGTTTTCCGGCGATACCGGACCTTGTCCCGACCTGTGGCGAGCCGTCAACCAAATCCGCGATCTGCGCTACCTCATCATCGAGACCGCTTTTTCGAACCGGGAGAAACGCCTGGCCACCATTTCCAAGCACCTTTGCCCGAGCCTGCTGGTCGAGGAACTGGCTCAGCTGGAACGATCGGCCGAGATCTACATCACTCACCTGAAGCCCGGCCAGATCGAGCTGACGATGCAGGAAATCGAAGATTGCATCGGCGAGCTCAAGCCGCGGCTGCTGCAGAACAACCAGGTCTTCGAGCTGTGACAGGGCAACAATGAGCTTGGATACCGTCACTGCCGAGCAATTGGGTCGTTTTCATCCTCTCGCGTCGCTGGGCAAAGCGGCACTGCGCGAGTTGGTGCCGCTGTGCCACGTCGAGCGGGTGGCAAGAAACCTCGACCCCTTCCGCATGCGTGACTGGGAAGGGCAGGCGGTGTTCCTGCTCAAGGGGCAACTCAAGCTCGAAGTTGCCGATGGCAGCGTTTCTGTCCTGGTCGGCAGCACCGGCGATGCCTTGCTGCCCCTGTGCGGTTGCGGCCATGAGCCCGTGGCGACCAGAGCGATTACAGCCATCGAGTTGCTGCATTTTGACGAAGACACGCTGGACATCTTTCTGACCTGGGACCAATTGACGGCACCGGCCCGCAAGCCGTCGACTGACGAGGTCGAAACGGCCGACTGGCGGAACATGTCCGGTATTTTTGCGTTGCAGAATCTGACCCAAGGAGTTTTTGCCACCCTGCCGCCGGCGCATATCCAGTCCCTGTTCGAGCGCTTTCAGCGGGTCAAGGTCAAGCGCGATCAGGTGGTGGTCCGCGAGGGCGACCCCGGTGACTTTTACTACCTGATCGAGCGAGGGCGCTGCCAGGTGACGCGCCGGGTTGCCGGCGACCAGTTGGAACTGGCTGAGCTGGCAGCGGGCGACGCCTTCGGCGAGGAAGCGCTGATTGCCGAAACGCGGCGCAACGCAACGGTAACCATGAAGACGCCCGGTGTCCTGCTGAGGCTGTCCAAGGCCGACTTCATCGAGCTTCTGCGGGAGCCGCTGCTGCATCGTGTCGATTTTGCGGAGGCTGCCAGGCGGGTTGCCGGAGGTGCCGTGTGGCTTGATGTCCGCTTTGCGGCGGAATACCAGCATGATGGCTTGGCCGGAGCAATCAATATTCCCCCAAATGAATTGCGGGAGGCAGTGCCGATGCTGGATCGCGGCAAGGATTACATCGCCTACTGCCAGACCGGACGGCGCAGTTCCGCGGCAGCATTCCTGCTGTCCCAGCGAGGTATCAGAGCCTTCCTGCTCGATGGCGGACTAAAGGCTGTGGCAGCGGCAAAGGAAAGGAAGGCAACGTGAGCACGGAAGTGATGTCGCCCGATGTGGCGGGTCTGTCGGATGTCAGCAGTCGGCTGATCTTTTTCAAGAAGTTGCAGGCGGTGACCAACAAGGTTCACGCCACCGCCAACACCGACGAAATAATGTTTGAACTGTCGCAGGACATCTGCGATCTCTTCAATGCCGATCGGTTGACCATCTATGCAGCCAGCGAAGACAAGAGCACCATCATCTCGAAGGTAAAGACGGGCCTTCATTCCTTCAAGGATCTGCGCCTGCCGGTATCCGAGCAAAGCATCGCCGGTTACGTGGCACAGTCCCGAAAAGTGGTCAATATCCGCGATGTCTATGACGAGGCGGAGCTAAAGGCGATCAATCCGAACCTGCGTTTTCTGCAAGAGGTGGATAGACGCACGGGCTACCGTACCCAGCAGATGCTGGTAGCGCCGATTGTGGACTCGCTGAGCGGCGAGCTATATGGCGTGGTGCAGATCATCAACCACAAGGCTGGTATTCCATTTGCCACGGCAGCCGAAGAAGGCATCCGCGGCCTGTGCGAAACGCTGGCCATCGCTTTCACTTTGCGCCACACGCCCTTGCATGCAGCCAAGTCGAAGTACGACTGTCTGGTTCTCGACGCGGTCATCTCGGCGCAGGAACTGGAATTGGCGACGCGCTCGGCACGGCGCAAGAACATAGACGTCGAGGAGATTCTGCTCACCGAGCTCCAGGTTACTCCCGCCGCGCTTGGCGCGGCGCTGTCGAAATTCTTCAACGTGCCCTACGAGCCCTATCGCGCTGAGCGTCTGAAGCCCATGGACCTGCTCAAGAACCTGAAGCGTGAATATGTCGAGCAGAATCGCTGGCTGCCCGTCGAGGAAACGTCCGAGGGAATCGTCATCCTGACCATGGATCCTGAGCAGGTCAAGAGTTCCCGCGTGGTGCAGAACATCTTTCCCAAGCGCAAACTGGTCTTCCGCGTCACGACCATCCGCGAGTTCCGCCAGACCGTCGACCAGATGTTTGGCGCAGTTATCGACGATATTCACGTCGGCGACCTGTTGTCAGGACTGGAGGAGGGCGAACTTGAGGCGGACAGCACATCGGAAGACGTGTCCGCCGCCGCCGACAACGAGCTCGTCAAACTGGTGAACAAGATCGTTGTCGACGCCTACCAGCAGGGCGCGTCAGACATTCACATCGAGCCGGGCGTCGGCAAGGACAAGGTGCTGGTCCGCTTCCGCCGCGACGGCTCGCTGGTCAAGTACATCGAGGTGCCGGCCAGCTACCGCAACGCCATCGTCGCCCGCATCAAGATCATGTGCGACCTCGACATCTCCGAAAGGCGCCGGCCGCAGGACGGCAAGATCAAGTTCAGGCGCTTCGGCCCGCTCGACATCGAGTTGCGGGTGGCGACCATGCCTTCGGCCGGCGGTGTCGAGGACGTGGTCATGCGCATCCTCGCCGCCGGCGAGCCGATTCCGCTGGACAAGCTGGGCGTGCTGCCGGGCAATCTCGAAAAGCTGAAAGCCTGCGTTGCCAAGCCCTACGGCATTTTCTTCGTCTGCGGCCCGACGGGTTCCGGCAAGACCACGACCCTGCACTCGATCCTCGCCCACCTCAACACGCCGGATACCAAGATATGGACCGCCGAGGACCCGGTGGAAATCACCCAGAAGGGCTTGCGCCAAGTACAGATCAACAAGAAGGCGGGGCTCGATTTCGCCACCATCATGCGTTCCTTCCTGCGTGCCGATCCGGACATCATCATGGTCGGCGAAATGCGCGACAAGGAGACCACTTCAATCGGCATCGAGGCCTCGCTGACCGGCCACCTGGTGTTCGCCACCCTGCACACCAACAGCGCGCCGGAATCGGTGGTGCGCCTGCTGGACATGGGCATGGATCCCTTCAACTTTGCCGACGCACTGCTGGGTATCCTGGCCCAGCGACTGGCGAAGCGCCTATGCACCAAGTGCAAGGAAGCCTATACGCCGTCGGCTGAGGAGATGCAGCACTTTGTCGCCGAGTATTGCGAGGAGTTGCAGGCAATCGCTACCTACAAGAAGAACTCCAAGTCCGCCATGGAGGCGGTCCAAAAGCAGTGGTTGAAGGATTACGGCAAGAATGGCCAGCTGACGCTCTACCGGCCCAAGGGCTGCGACGCCTGCGGCAATACCGGCTACAAGGGCCGCGTCGGCCTGCATGAGCTGATGGTCGGCACGGACGACATCAAGCGGCTGATCCAGGAGCATGCCAGGGTGGCCCAACTGCTGGCGCAGGCGCTCGAGGATGGCATGCGCACCCTCAAGCAGGACGGCATGGAAAAGGTGCTGCAGGGAATCACCGACATGAAACAGGTGCGGGCCGTCTGCATCAAGTGACGAAAATCGTCACATGCTGCCGTTTAGCGTCCACTCGATTCTGGTTAACACCCGAAAAACCTACGATTTCGAGCCGTTTTGACCTGGCACGGCCATTGCTCTAAAGGAAATGCGCACCCCGAGTGCAACTTTCCAGGAGATAGAAATGAAAAAGGTTCAACAAGGCTTCACCCTGATCGAACTGATGATCGTCGTCGCCATCATCGGCATTCTGGCGGCCATCGCTATTCCTCAGTACGCCGACTATACGTCGCGTACTCGCGCGGCCGGCGCGGCTACTGAAATCGACGCCGTCAAGAAGGGCGTCGCGATGTGCCTTCAGGATACCAGCACCCTTACCGGGTGTGACACGGGTACGAACGGCATTCCGGCCGTTGTCTTGACCAAGAACATCACAGCTTCCTCTGGCGTGACCAATGGTGTTATCACCGTGACCTCGGGTGCGACCACTGCCGCCGGTGCCGGTCTTACCATGGTCCTTACGCCCACCTTCACTTCCGGAAACGCCGTTCTGACGTGGGCCAATAGCGGCACCAGCTGCAATGCAACGCGTGGCTTCAAGCCGGGCCAGGGCGATTGCCCGTAATTCCAGTCGAGAACAGATGGATCGGGGATTGCTGGTGAATCCCTGACAAGACAAACCCCCGCTCCGGCGGGGGTTTGTTTTTTGTGCTAAAGCAAGTCGGGATTGATCACCGCCCGCAGCACCGTCTGTTCCTCCCCTTCCCGCGTCCGGCGCGAGAACCACCACACCGCACCCTTCTTGATTGCCCAGTCGTCTTCAGTGCCGGAGAGCAGCAGCGCGGCGAGGCGACCGAGCGTGGGCTGGTGGCCGACCAGGATCAGCGTGCCGCCACGGCTGACTTTCGCGTCCGGCCAACCAACAGCGGCCAGGAGGTCGGCGCAGTCGGCGCCGACGCCGATTTTGGGTTCGACCTCGAAGGCCCGGCCCAGCGCGTGGGCTGTTTGCTGCGTACGTTCGGCGGGGCTGACCAGTATTGTCGCCTTGGTGGGCAAACGCGCCAGCAGCCACGCCGCCATCTTGCGCGCCTGCTTTTCGCCGCGGGCGGTCAGACGCCGCTTGGCGTCGGCAATCCGTTCGCCGCCGTCTTCGGCTTCGGCATGGCGCCAGAGGATCAGGTCCATCGTGGTCTCGTCGCTCTTGAGGCGCGTCATTCTGGTCGGCTCCTGTTACGTCGCGATTACGCCAGCCGCGGCAATTGCCGCAAATCGGCCAGCAGCTTGGGCAGCTCCGCCATCAGGCGCGCATGGCGCGGGCCGTGCCAGCCGGCGATCAGCGTCACCGCTTCGCGCAGGCGCTCGTCGTTGCTGGCGCAGTCCATCAGCAGTCGCCCGGCGTTGGCCAGATCGTTGAGTTCGCCCAGAGTGCCTTGAACCGCAGCTAATTTAATAGCGAGACGGCGACGTGCCTTGCTTCTGGCCAGCGGCGCGAAGAACTCCAGGGCATAACGCAGACGCTTGATGCCGATACGCAGGGCGTGCAGGCTGACCGGATCATCAGTTCGCGCCTGCTCCGCGAGCCGCCGTACCTTGCGGCTGAGTTTCCTGAGCCGCTCCGAAGCGAAGTCTGCCGCCGGGCTGTCGCCCGTGCCATCGATGAATGGCGCCTCGTGCAGCAGCGCGGCAATGTGCAGCAGCAGTTGGCCGAACTTGTGCGATTCGAGCAACCGGACGGCATGATCGCGGGCCGCATAGCGGCGATCGGTGATGATGCCGGCAAGGGCCGCCAGGCGCGGCTCGTCGGGCAGCGCCACCATGACAGGCGCGGCGATTTCCGCCAGCAGGACATCGAGGTCGCGCGCCGCGCCGAGCCGCGCCATCATTTCGCGCAGGGGCGTCAGCAGGGCCTCGGCGAAGCCTGGCGGCAGCAGCGGCGCAAACAGCCGCATGGCGGCACGCAGGCGACGCGTGGCGACGCGCATCTGATGGATGTATTCGGGGTCTTCGGTGCCGATGGTGCCAAGGTAGTTTTGCTGCGCATGTTCGAGGCAGGACAGGGCGATGGTCCGAAAGGCAGCCAGAGGCGCCATGTCCGGTGCCAGCGCGACTTCGCCAGCCCGGCAGGGCGCGGCCTCGGAACCCAGATGAAGCCGGAAGCCGCGTTCCGCCTTGGAGAGCGGGGCGGGCATCAGGGGCAGTCGTTCGGCCAGCTTTTCGGCGAGGGCAAACAGCGCGCCGATATCGCCACCGGCCAGTTCCAGTTCGAGTTCCGAAATCGCCTGGCGTCGTCCATCGGCCGCGATCCAGCCGCGGTCGAGCATCAAGAGGACGCCATCGAAGGACCAGGTGGTGCGCCGGAAGCTGGTTTCGAACAGCGGCATCAGTCGGGAGCGGACTTTGCCCTTTTCCAGGCGGGCACGGACGGCATCATCATCGATTGGCGAAAAGTCGAAATGGCCACCGTAGGGCGCCTCCCATTCGGGTCGCGTACTCAAGCCGGCGGCGCAACTGCCGGCACATTTGACGGTCTGCAGCCACGTTCGCCCCTGGCGCCGCAGGCGTAGCGCCACGCCTGATTTTCGCAAGGCGAGGTCGGGGGTGTCGTAGTAGATGCTGACGAGTTGCGCCGCGTGCTTCGCCGTCGCGTTCTTCAGCAGCGGGTGGCGCAGGAAAGCGCGCTGGGCCGCTTCCGGCAGGGCCAGCTTGAGTTCGATTTCGTTCGCCATGGCTCGGCCATTATGACCGATCGTGCCCGGCGGATTGTTACAGCCGCCGTGCCATCACTGGTAGCGCAAGGCGTCTATGGGCTTCATGGCTGCCGCCTTGCGCGCCGGGTACCAGCCGAAGAAGATGCCGACGGCGGCGGCTACCGCAAAGGCCATGGCAATCGACCAGGGGGTGACGACGACGGCCATGCCGCTGAACTTGTTGACCGCCAGCGCGCTGCCGACGCCCAGGCCGACGCCGATCAGGCAGCCGATGACGGAGATGATGATGGCTTCGAGCAGGAACTGCAGCAGGATGTCCCGGCCGCGGGCGCCAATGGCCATGCGAATGCCGATCTCGCGCGTTCGCTCCGTCACCGACACCAGCATGATGTTCATGATGCCGATGCCACCGACCAGCAGCGATACCGAGGCGATGGCGCCAAGCATCAGCGACATGACCTGCGCGGTTTCGGCGGCGGTGTTGGCCACCGCGGTGAGGTTGCGCACGGAGAAATCGTTGTCGGCGCCCTCGCGGATGCGGTGTCGCTGGCGCAGCAGTTCGTTCATCGCTTTTTCTACGGCCGGCATGGCGTCCGCGGATTCCGCCTGGACCATCATGAAGCGCACGGTGCCGGCAAACTGGACGCCGAACAGCTTGCGCTGCGCCGTCGTCACAGGAACGATGACAGTATCGTCCTGGTCGCGGCCGTCGAGGCTCTGGCCCTTGGCGGCCAGGACGCCGAGCACGACATACGGACTGTTCTTGATGCGGAGGGTCTTGCCGACCGGATCCTCGTCGCCGAACAGGTTCTGCACCACGGTCTGGCCCAGGAGGGCGACGCGCGTTGCCGAGCGGATGTCGGAGTCCGTGAACGGGAATCCCGCTGCCAGCTTCCAGTCACGCACGGTCAGGTAACTTGGCGTCGTTCCGTACACCTGCGTGCTCCAGTTGTTGGGACCGTAGACGAGCTGCGCCGTGCCGGGCGCCGAGGGTGCCACGGCCGCCACCGACGGCAGTTCCTCGATCGCCGCCGCGTCGGCCATAGTCAGTGTTGGCGCAGCGCCGCCGCCCATGCGCAGGCCACCCGAGGTGGTGGAACCCGACAGCACGATGAACAGGTTGCTGCCCATCGAGGCGATGGAAGCCTGCACCTGCTGCTGCGCGCCCTGGCCAACCGCCAGCATGAGGATAACCGCGCCGACGCCGATGACCATGCCCAGCATGGTGAGGAAGGTGCGCAGCCGGTTGGCGCCCATCGCCTGCCAGGCTTCGGCGAGCATGGCGACGGTCATGCTGTGGCCTCCAGGTGTTGGGATGCCGCCTGCGCCATCGGCCCGTCGTAGATGATGCGTCCATCGGCCAGGCGAACGAGACGGTGCGCGCAGGCAGCGATATCCGGTTCATGCGTTACCAGCACGATGGTGATGCCGTCCCGCTCGTTGAGCTCGGCAAACAGCGCCATGATTTCCTTGCTCGTGGCAGTGTCCAGGTTGCCGGTCGGCTCGTCGGCAAGGATCAGCTTCGGCTGGTTGACCAGGGCGCGGGCAATGGCCACGCGCTGCTGCTGGCCGCCAGAAATCTGATTGGGCCTCGACTTGTGGTAGGCGCCCAGCCCTACCTTGGCCAGCATGTCGTGCGCGAGCGTCAGCCGCTCGGCGTGCGATACACCACGATAGATCAGGGGCAGGCCGACGTTGTCTTCGAGGTTGGCGCGCGGTAGAAGATTGAAGCCCTGGAAAACGAAACCGATCACCTGGTTGCGCAGATGAGCGAGCTCATCCGGATTGAGCGTGCCGACATCCCGACCATTCAGGATGTAGCTGCCGCCGGTGGCTACGTCGAGGCAGCCGAGGATGTTCATGAAGGTCGACTTGCCCGATCCCGAAGGACCCATGATGGCGAGAAACTCGCCAGGCTCGACGGTTACGGAGATCTCCTTGAGCACCGGCACCGGTCCGGCTTCGGTCTCGTACTCCTTGTGCAGCGACGCGATGCGGATGACCGGCTCGGCCATCAGAACAGCCTCATGCCGGGTGCGCCGGGCTTGGCGGGCGGCTGGCGGTCCTCGACAATGACCGCCATGCCCTCCTTGAGGTCGCCGCCGAGGACTTCGGTGTAGCGGTTGTCGGTAATGCCGACGGTCAGGCGGATGGCTTTCGGCTGACCGTTCTCGATGACATGAACCGTGCCCATGGCGCCTTCACCCTTGCCCTTGCCATCCTTGCGTGCTTCCTGGGCTCCGCCGCGCGGCTTGTCGGCGCGCGCCGTGGCATCGATGGGGCGGAAGCGCAGCGCGGCATTGGGCACCAGCAGCACGTCCTTGCGCTGAGCGACGAGAATGCTGACATAGGCTGTCATGCCGGGCATGAGAATCTGCTCGGGGTTGTCGACCGCAATCACGACGTCGTAGGTGACGACGTTCTGCTGGATGGTCGGATTGAGCCGCACCTGCCTGACGGCGCCGCGGAAGCTGCGATTGGGAAAGGCGTCGACTCGGAAGGTGACCGGCTGGCCGACGCGGATGTTGCCGACGTCGGCCTCGGCGTAACTCGAATCGATCTGCATCTTCGAGAGATCCTGCGCGATCTTGAACAGCACCGGTGTCTGCAGGCTCGCCGCCACTGTCTGGCCGATGTCGACTTCGCGCGAGACGACGACGCCGGTGACCGGGGAACGAATCACCGAATAGTTGAGATTGGTGCGATCCTTCGCCAACTGGGCCTGCACCATCGCCACTTGCGCGCGCGCCGCGGCGAGTGCCTGCTCGGCGGTGTCGAGATCCTGGCGGGAGATGTACTCCTGCTTGAACAGCTCGCGGGCGCGAACCGCGTTGGCATCGGCGAGTTTGACCTGCGACTGGGCGTTGGCAAGATTGGCCGTGCTCTGGTCGACCTGCGCCTGGTAAATGCGCGGATCGAGTTCCAGCATTCGCTGGCCTTCGGTAACGTGGTCATTGAAGTCGGCATACCACTTCTTCACCGTGCCCGAGACCTGCGTGCCGACGTTGACCAGCACGACGGGGTTGAGCGTGCCGTTGGCCGACGCCAGCTGCGTCAGATCGCCGCGCTCGACGGCCTGGGTTCGGTAGCGCGCCTCGACGTCGGGCGTGCGGCTCATGGACCAGTAGAAATAGCCGCCGCCGACAATCAGCAGCAGTGCGCCGAGCAGCACGAATTTGTTGAGGAGGAGTTTGCGCAGGTTCATGACGTCGTCACTTCGCGGATATCTGACTAAAGTCGAGCTGCCCCATCGCCTGCGCCAGCGCGGCTTTGGCGATGCGCCAGTTGTAAAGGGCCTGGATGTTCTGCTGGCGCGCGCCGGCAAGGGCGCTCTGGGCGTTGAGCAGGTCGAGAATGCCGCCGACGCCGGCCTTGTAGCGGCCGGTCGCTACCCTCTCCGAGGCTTCGGCGCTGGCGACGAGATCGGCACTGGCGCGCACGGACTCGATGCTGGTGAGCAGGGCATAGTAGCTGCGCCAGACATCGAGCGACACCTGCCTGGCGAGCTGGTCCCGCTGCGCGGCTCGTGCTTCCACTTGGGCTTCGGCGCTGCGTACCCGATAGGTGGTGTTGAATCCGGAGAACAACGGTATGGCAAGCGTTACGCCGATGCTGGAGCTGCGGGTCGTACCCGCGAAGCTGCCGGAATCGCTGTAGCCGCTGCCGGCGGTCAGGGAGATGCTTGGCATGCCCGTGGCGCGCGTCGCATCGACGTTCGCCCGCGCCGCCTTGAGCTGAGCCTCGGCGGCGGCAAGGTCGGGACGCGAACGCCTGGCCGCGGCGATCAATTCGTCGAGATTGCGTGCAAACGCCGCGTCGGGCAGGGCTTCCTCGGGAGGCGCAAGCGCGGGCGCTGCCTGCGCCTCCAGCCCCATGGCGTTGGCGAGCAGGCCGAGCGCGGTCTTGGCGTTGCCTTCGGCCTGGATGCGCGACAGCGTCGCTTGCGACGCCGCCGTCTGCGCCTGCAACTTGTCGGCCGGCGTACCGGTGCCGATGCGGTACCGCGCCTCTGCGGCCTTGAGGCTTTCCATGCTCGCGTGTTCCGACTCGCGTGCCGCGGCGACCGCAGCTTCGGTCGCGAACCACTGGTAATAGGCCTGGACAGCCGCGAGGAATACGGCTTGCAGCGTCGCATCCTGCGTCGACGCGAGGGCGGCCATCAACTGGCGCGCACCGTCCAGCGCCGCGGCCCGGCCGCCGAAATCGTAGAGCAGGTAGCCGGCCGACAGCGCTCCGGTCGTCTGGCTGTAGCTGAACCGCGTGCCCGCGTCGCTGACATTGCGGCTACGTCCGGCCGTTGCCGACAGCGTCGGCAGATATGCACTTTCGGCGACGCCGACCTGAGCAGCCTGCACGCGCGCATTCGCCCAGGCGAGCCGCGTCTGCGGATTGTTGCAGAGCGCCTGATCGGCGACCTCGGCAAGCGTCAGCGGCGATTGGCCGACTGCGGCGGAGCAGGGCGTCTTGAGGTTGCCGCCGAGGCTGTCCCCCGGGCCTGCGCTATATAGTGCTTCGCTGTCGAAAGGATCGGCAAGCCCGCCCGCCCGCGAAGATTCGCCTGTGCACAGGATCGCTGTGACCAGGAATGCGACGACCGGGAAGGACAACTGAAAGCCGGGCATACGAGGGGAAGAAACGCCGTGGACTGCAATGCCGCGAGGATAGCACCGCCGCCGGCTGCCACCGCCGGGCGTTTGTAAGGAATTGTTTTAACCCCGCATGGCCGCCGGATTCAAGCCAGCCCGGGATTCCCCACCATGCCGACCAGCCGTGGCGTATTGAGCTGGCGGGGCGTCACGGTCTTCCTGTCGCGCAGCCAGCGGGCCACCACCTCCCAAATCGGCTCGCCACTGGCACCTTCGGCGACCGGCGCCCAGCCGGCGACCTTGTAGGTCCTGGCGGCGTCCAGCGGCTTACCGTTGAGCCGCATGTCCTGGATGCGGCTGCCAACCTTGGCGTTCGGGTCGCAGGCGTAGGTCATGCCGCCGACCCGCACCATGTCGCCGCCCTGCTGATAGTAGGGGTCGGGGTTGAACAGGTTGTCGCCGACATCTTCGAGGATCATCTTGACCTGCTCGCCTGTCATCTCGGTCAGCGTCGAGTGCGGATAGGTGATGGCCGTCTGGTCCATCAGCTGCTCGAAGGTGATCGCCTCGCCAGGCAGGATGCTGGTGCCCCAGCGGAAGCCGGGCGAGAAGGCGATATCGGCGCCCTTGACGTCGATCATGGCGTCCAGGATCAACTGGTCCCAGGAGCCGTTGAAGTTGCCGCGGCGATAGAGCAGGCCCTCGGTGACGGCGAGTTTCTCCTCCAGCTTCGCCTTGTGTGGGGCACGGACCTTGTCGATCAGCGCCGCCATTTCGGCGTCGGCCGGCAGCAGGTTGGCGAAGATCGGCAGCAGCTTGTAGCGAAAGTCGCGGACCTTGCCGCTACGCACGTCGAAGTCCAGGACGCCGAGAAACTTGCCATTGGAGCCGGCGTTGGTCACCAGCGTCATACCGCCGGCATTCTTCACCTTCACCGGTTGTGGCACGCCGTCGTGGGTGTGGCCGCCGAGGATGGCGTCGATGCCGGTGACGCGGCTGGCCATCTTCAGGTCCACGTCCATGCCGTTGTGCGAGAGTACGACGACAACCTGCGCGCCCTTGCCGCGTGCCTCGTCGACCACCTTTTGCATGTTGTCGTCCTGGATGCCGAAGCTCCAGTCGGGTACCATCCAGCGCGGGTTGGCGATCGGCGTGTAGGGGAATGCCTGGCCGATCACGGCCACTTTGACCCCGTTCATCTCGCGCAGTGCATAAGGCGCGAACACGGGATCGCCGAAGTCCGCCGTCCTGACGTTCTGGGCAAGGAATTCGATCCGGTCCTTGAAGTCGTTGTCGACGATCTGCTTGACGCGCTCGTGGCCGAGCGTGAATTCCCAGTGCGGCGCCATCATGTCGACGCCCAGCAGCTTGCAAGCGTCGACCATGTCCTGGCCCTTGGTCCACAATGCGGTGGCCGAGCCCTGCCAGGTGTCGCCGCCGTCGAGCAGCAGCGCGCCGGGACGACTGACTTTGAGGCGCTTGACCAGAGTGGCCAGATGACTGAAGCCGCCGACCCTGCCGTAGGTTTTCGCCGCCTGTTCGAAATCGAGATAGGTGAAGGCATGCGCCTCGCTCGATCCCGGCTTGATGCCGAAGGCCTTGAGCAGCTTCTCGCCGACGAGGTGAGGCGGCTTGCCCGATGCATTGCCGAAGCCGATGTTGACGTTCGGCTCGCGGAACCAGACCGGCAGGAGTTGCGCGTGGCAGTCCGTGAAATGCAGGAAGTGCACGTTGCCCTGACGCGGCAGGTCGTAGAGCCGTTCGCCACCTTGCGCCGCGAGCACGTCGCGGGCATCGAGTGCCATGCCGGCGGCCGAGGCGGCGGCCAGCACCTGCATGAATTCGCGCCGGTTCATTGCTTGTTGACCGGTGATTCCGGATCGAGCAGCAGGGCCACCAGGTGCTTGATCTGTTGCTCGTTAAGCGCGCCGACATGGCCGAAGCGCGGCATCTCCGAGCAGAGGTTGAAACTCTTGGCATTCCATATCTTACTGTAGGTGTACTTCTGGATTTCCGGCGTATTGCCGCGCAACTTGCCGAACTGATAGAGGCTGGGACCGACAGTGCCGAAAGCCAGTTCCTTCGGACTGATCTGGTGGCAGTTGTAACAGTTGCCGCCGACCGGCAGGCCGGGCTTGTCAGTCCAAGTGAAGCCCTGTCCGCTCTGGGCGATCTTCTCGCCTTCCTTCCAGTCTCCCATCAGCTTGCCGTCGGCCGGCAGCTTGACGGTGGCCAGCTGGTCGGCCTCCATCTGCTTGGCGAGGTACTCGGGCGGCTTGTTGCTGGTGCGGTTGCAGACCGTCTGCAGGCCATCCTCGGTCAGGCGATCGACGCCCGCTTGGCCGCGCGGCTGAAAGTCCCGCTTGATGATTTCAAGCGCCTTGGCACGATGTTCGGCGTCGGCGTGAGCAGGCAGGCTGGCGGCCAGCAAGGTGGTGGCCGCTGCCAATGCCAACGGAATGATCTTGGTGTTCATGTGTGCTGTCTCCCTGTTAGCGCTTGATGCCCGGGCCACGATAGACCTGGCCGTTGGCGTTGCCGATCATGTAGGTCAGCAGGTCGGTGACCACTTCGGAAGCGTACTTGGGTTCGGGGAAACGTTGCTGGCGGAAGCAGTCATTCATGCGCCACTGATGGGTGAGCATGACCCCGCCGGTCATGCGATAGCCGGGCCAGCCCTGCACGCCCTTGATGGCGCCCTTGCCGGTGCTGATGTTGGGCAGGTTCTGCATGCGGATACGCTTGCCGTCCGAGCCGTGGCAGGTGTTGCAGGAGAAGTCGTAGGGGCCGGCGCGGTACATCGTGATCTCCTTGCCGGTCTCCCAGGCGTCACGGACTCGCGGCTGATCGAGTGGCACGGCGAACTTCATGTCCTTCGAGTTCGCCGCCACGTAGGTCACGAGGTTGGTGATGTCCGGCGCGCTGGTGTCGTTGGCGCCCTGGAACGGCTTCTTGGCGATGTCCTCGAATTTGAAGCCCTGCTTCTCGACCATGCACCAGACGATGCGCCGCTCGGCATCCATCACGGCATCGGCATCGGCGAAGTAGCGGGGCATGGCGACGTAGGCGCCCTTGACCACGCCGACGCCCTGACCCAGATCGCAGCTCTCGGCGAGCGAAACATTCTTCGGGCCGCGCTTCTGCTGCCAGAGTTCCTCGCCCTTCATCTCGAACAGTTCGGCCGGGTTGGAATCCTCCATCTGGGCGCGGAACTTCTCGAAATCCTTGGTCGCCTCGTCAGTCTCTTCGACAACCTGGGCTGCCGGCGCCGCCTTCTTCTGAGCCTTGGCCGGCTTGCCCTGCTTGGCTTGCGCGAAAGTCAGTGGTGACGATACGGCGAGCATCAATGCCGCGCCGAATGCGATGATGGTTCTCATTTCTCCTCCTCTGGTTAAACCTGCAAGTAGCGCCAGCCCTGGTTGAGTCTTGTGGCGATTTCTTCGATCGCCGATGGCACGACATCCACATTCGGCAGCAGGGTGACGTCGACACCCCGCTCGCGCAGCCGGTCCATCGCCTCGTTGCAGGCGACCAGCCGCAGGTTGTCGTGCTGCTGCCGCATGGTGGCCAGGCGCGCGGCCAACTGGGCATTGCCCGCTTGCAGCATGCGGATGCCGTTGCCGTTGGCGACCAGTTCGACCTGGACGATGCCGCCTGCCTTGTCGCGCACTGTCGCGAGCTGTTCCGCCTGGCGCAAGGCCTTTTCGATTTCCGCCGCATCGCCGGACACCAGATGCAGTATCACGCGGTTGCCCTGCGCCTGAATGGTTTTCAGCTGCGGTGCGGGAATCCACAATTCGTCGTATTCATCGTGGGCGAGCCAGCCCGAGCCGCCGCCGATCGCCAGCAGCAGGCAGGCGGCCAGAGGCAGGCCGAACCTATCCCGGAATCGCGGCTTGCGCTTGGCGCCACGGTTCTTGCCAGGCAATGGATGGGCGCTGCGCACCAGTTCCTTCAGATGCCAGGTCTCACACACCTTGGCCCGCAAACCGGCATCGGCGGCGATGCGCTCCAGCAGTTCCGCCTTCTCGGTGCCGTCGAGTTCGTTGTCTGCGAAGGCGTTCAGCAGTTCGTCGGAAATCTCTCGGTTCATTTCACCCTCGCAATCCGGGGCGTTGTTACCCCGCAGGCGTTGTGTTCACGCAGGCTTTCCTTTAGCGTGTTGCGTGCCCGGGACAGGCGGCTCATCACCGTGCCGATGGGGATTTCGAGAACGGCTGCGACCTCGGCGTAGGAAAACTCCTCGAGATCCACCAGCGTGACGACTTCGCGTTGCCCCACGGGCAGGGCGGCCACGGCCTGTCGAACGCTCCGCACGACTTCACTCTGCAGGCAATCGGCCTCGGGCGTGCCTGCCGCGACCAAGTGGTATTCGTCGATTTCGGCGACGTCGTCCATGTCCCGGTGCGAGCGCAGATGATCGTGCCAGCAGTGGGCCAGAATGCCGCATAGCCAGGCATGCAGCGAGTCTTCGTCGCGCAACTGACTGTGGGACTTGAGGGCTTTTGTCAGTGCATCCTGTACCAAATCATCGGCAAGGGAACGGTTGCGGCACCAGGAATGGGCGAGCCGCCACAGGCGCGGCCGGCTTTCCTCCATCCTGTCCTCGAATCGTCGCGTCCGGCTGATGAGCTGCAGAATGCCCACGGTCGGTGGTCTCCCCCTTGGTTTGAAGGTGTAGACGGAACGGTGCCGAAATTTATTCCACGAGTTGCGGGGCGCCGCAAAAAAACAAACTCCCCTCGGCGGGGGAGTTTGCGATATTCGGCAGGCCGGAGATGTTCTCCGGCGGGTGTTTCAACTGACGGTGGCTTCGTCGCTGCGCGTTTCGCCCTTGTTGTCACGCCACTTGACGACGACCTTGTCGCCGGCCTTGGCGCCCTTGACCTTGAAGCCGAACACCGGGTTGCGCGACACGGAGGTGCCGGTCTGGCCCTGAATTACTACCTTGCCGCCCAGTTCGACCCAGATCTGCTGGATGAAGTGATGCGGAATGGTATTGCCGGCGCTGTCCTTGCGCTGGCCGTTTTCCATCGGGTGGCTCATCATCACGCGGACGTCGGCGATGTCGCCTTTCAGCGTGGCGCGGATTTTCATCGGATCTGACATTATCTTTTCCTGTCTGTCGTTATCTTGGGAATGGATGTCCGCGCCAATCAGCCGCCGCAGCCGCCGACCGTGACCTTGACTTCCTTTTGCGTCGTGAAGTACTTGCCATCGGCAGTTTTCACCACGGCCTTGACCTGCGTCGTTTCGGCCAGGCGCACGCGTACCTGGATTTCCGGCAAGGCGCCGTTGGCGAAGTCAAAGGCGGCCGACAGGGGCTGCGGGTTCTTCAGCGACATCACGGCAATGGAAATGGTGTTGGGGATGTTGCTGATCACTTCCACCGGCACCACGGCACCGTTTTCGGCGATATCGGGCGCCTTGAGCACGATGTCCTTGCTGTCGGCGGCAGAACCGGCACCGATGGCCTTGAGCGCAACGCCGGCATCCTTGGCGTCGAAGGCGGCCCGGTTCCACTCCTCGGCGGCGAGCACCTGGGTGGGCTTCAGGGCGCCGGCGGCGAGCGCGGCGGCCAGCGCGCCGCTGGCGCCGACACCCTTCAGCACTGTTCTACGAAACATGTCCATCTGGGAACTTCCTCCTTTGTTTGATATTGGGTTTAATGCTGATTGCAGGTATGCGCATTGAAAGCGTAGACGCCCTGGACGGAAACATTATTCCCCATGTGACAAGAAAAAATCCATAAATCTTTTTGTTGCCGTCTCTATCCGGCGCGCCAATGTCCCGACTTGCCGCCTGACTTCTCCAGCAGGCGCACCCGCTCGACCGTCATGCCGCGATCGACCGCCTTGCACATGTCGTAGATGGTCAACAAGGCGACGGCGGTCGCCGTCATGGCTTCCATCTCGACGCCGGTGCGGCCGACGGTCTGGGCGACGACTTCGCAGTCGATCGCGCCGGCGGCATCGTCGAAAGAGAATTCGACCGCGACGCGGGTAAGCGGGATCGGGTGGCAGAGCGGGATCAGGTCGCCGGTGCGCTTGGCGGCCTGGATGGCGGCGATGCGGGCGACGCCAAGTACATCCCCCTTCCTGGCGCTGCCGGCCCGGATCAGCGCCAGCGTGGCGGCCTTCATGCATATACGGCCGCCGGCCCGGGCGACGCGCTCGGTTTCCGACTTGGCGCCGACATCGACCATGTGGGCCTGACCGGACGCATCGAAATGCGTAAGTTCGTCCTGTGACATCTGCTTACAAATCCGTGGTGGCCGTCGGCTGTGGCGCTTGAGGGAACCAGTATCATAGCCTTCATGCGTCCTGTATGGATTGTCCCGCCGCTGCTGGCCCTCATGCTGGCATCGACCCCGGTCGTGCTGGCCGAGGGTTTGCCTGATCTCGGCGAAGCCGCGCAGGCGGATCTGTCGCCGCAAATGGAAAAGCGCATCGGCGAATCCATCATGCGCGACATCCGCCTGCGCGAACCGAGTTACGTCGATGACCCCGAGGTCATCGGCTATCTCAACCGTCTCGGCCGCCGTCTGGCCAGCCAGAGCGACGAGGTTCGGCAGGACTTCGAGTTCTTCGCGCTTCGGGATGCGACGCTCAATGCGTTCGCAATGCCCGGGGGATACATCGGCGTGCACACCGGCCTTATTCTCTCCGCCCAGTCCGAGTCCGAACTGGCGTCCGTGCTGGCGCACGAAATTTCCCATGTCACCCAGCGTCACTTGGCGCGGATGGTGAGCAAACAAAGCCAGAGCCAGGTTGCCTCGTTACTGTCGCTGGCGGTGGCGATCCTGGCCGCCCGCAGCAATCCGGATGTAGCCATGGGCGCAGCAATCGCCGGGCAGGCGGCAGGGTTGCAGCAGCAACTGAATTACTCGCGCGACTTCGAGCGCGAAGCTGACCGGATAGGGCTGCAACTCCTTGAAAAGGCAGGCTATGACATCCGAGGTATGGGTTCATTTTTCGAGCGCTTGCAGAAGTTCGGCCGCCTCTACGAGAACAACGCCCCCGCTTACTTGCGTACCCACCCACTGACCACGGAACGGATTGCCGATATGGAAAACCGCATCCAGCAGCGGCCGTACCGGCAAGCCACTGATTCTCTGGACTTCCTGTTGATCCGTGCCAAGCTGAGGTCCCAGCAAGGCACACCTCGCGATGCCGTTGTCGACTTCGAAACCCAGGTGAAGGAGCGGAAGTTCGCTTCCGAGCCGGCAGCACTCTATGGCTTGGCGCTGGCGTATCTGAGAACCAATGACCTTGGTGGTGCCGACGCTCAGGTCGCGGCATTGCGCCGGTTGAAGATCGCCTCGCCGATGGTGGAGACCTTGGCGGCAGAACTGCGGACGCGGCAGGGCGATGTCGCGGGGGCGGTCAGAATCCTGCGCGAAGCTGCCGCTCGCTATCCGCAGGATCGGGCCATTGCCTATGCTCTGGTCGAAGGGCTGCTCGCCGACCGACGTCCCGAAGAGGCACTGAAACTCAGCGTTGCCGATATTCAGAGTTACACCACCGACGCCCGCATGCGCGGCCTGCAGGCCAAGGCTTACGCATTCGTGGGCAAGCGGCTGCGGCAGCATTGGGCACAGGCGGAGGCCTATGCGCTGCAGGGACAATTGCTACCTGCCATCGAGCAGTTGCAGCTGGCTCAGAAATCACCCGATGGCGACTTCTACGAGCGTTCGCAAGTCGATGCCCGGCTGAGGGAAATCAAGGCCCTGCAGGCCGAAGAGGCCAAGGCGAAGAAACCCTGATTTGATCTGGATCAAGAGGCATCGTTATCAAAATTCGGGTCGCTTATTCCCCCATCGAAAAAAAGATTTCTTGGCCATCCGGGGAAGTGCTAGCCTTCGCATCCTCCGCAGAAACAGACCGAATAACTGGAGGAGCACATTCGTATGGCACTCGTAAATCCCCACGGTGGCGGCTCACTCAAGCCCCTGCTGCTTGATGGTGCAGCCCTGAAGGCCGAGCAGGCCCGCGCCAAGTCCCTACCCCAGGTGAAGGTCAGTTCGCGCGAAGCGGGCGACATCATCATGTTGGGCATCGGCGGCTTCACCCCGCTCGACGGCTTCATGACCAAGGCTGACTGGCAAGGTGTCTGCGACGGCATGAAAATGGCCAACGGCCTGTTCTGGCCGATCCCCGTCACCCTTTCGACCGATGACGAAAGCGTCAAGGCCGGCGCCGAGGTCGCGCTGGTCGGCGGCGACAACAACGAGATTCTGGCGACCATGAAGGTCACCGAGAAGTACGCCATCGACAAGGCCCACGAGTGCATGCAGGTCTACAAGACCACCGACGCCGCCCATCCCGGCGTCAAGATGGTCATGGAGCAGGGCAAGTACAACCTGGCCGGCCCGATCAAGGTTCTCTCCACTGGAGGCTTCAAGGAAAAGTACGGCGAGCAGTTCATGACGCCGGCCGAGACCCGCGCCATGTTCGAAAAGCTGGGCTGGAAACGCATCGCTGCCTTCCAGACGCGCAACCCGATGCACCGTTCGCACGAGTACCTGGCCAAGATCGCCATCGAAACGATGGATGGCGTGCTGGTGCACTCGCTTCTGGGCAACCTCAAGCCGGGCGATATTCCCGCCGACGTGCGTTCCGAGGCCATCAGCGTGCTGGTCGACAACTACTTCGCGCCCAATACCGTGATCCAGGCCGGCTACCCGCTCGACATGCGTTATGCCGGTCCGCGCGAGGCGCTGCTGCACGCGCTGTTCCGCCAGAACTACGGGTGCTCGCACCTGATCGTCGGCCGCGACCACGCAGGCGTCGGCGACTACTACGGTCCGTTCGATGCCCAGCACATCTTCGACGAAGTCCCGAAGGGCTCGCTCGAAACGGTGAACATGAACATCGACTGGACCTTCTGGTGCAAGAAGTGCGGCGGCATGTGCTCGCAGCGCACCTGCCCGCACACCAAGGATGATCGCATCCTGTTGTCCGGCACCAAGGTTCGCTCGATGCTGTCGGAAGGCCAGGATCTGCCGGTGGAGTTCAGCCGCCCGGAAGTGGCCAAGGTGCTGCAGAAGTACTATGCGGGTCTCAGCGCCGAGCAGAACGTCAAAGTTGAATTGAAAGGTCATTCGGCCGCCTGATACCGGGCCGGTGTGACGTGAAATGGACCGCTGAGACAGCGGATTGTTAGCTAGCAAGGAGAGTAAGCAATGCCAACCTATGTTCGTACCGAGAAGTGCGATGGCTGCAAGGGTCAGGACAAGACCGCTTGCATGTACATCTGCCCGCACGACCTGATGAAGCTCGACAAGGACGGTTCCGACACCGGCCATGCAATGCGTGCCTTCAACCAGGAGCCGGAGCAGTGCTGGGAGTGCTATTCCTGCGTCAAGATCTGCCCGCAAGGCGCCATCGAGTGCCGCCACTACGCCGACGTAGTGCCGCTGGGCGGCTCCGTGCAGCCGCTGCGCGGTTCCGATTCCATCATGTGGACCATCAAGTTCCGCAACGGCAACATGAAGCGCTTCAAGTTCCCGATCCGCACCACGCCCGAGGGTTCCATCGACCCGTTCGGCGGCAAGCCGATGCCCAAGCTGGCCAATATCGCCGAGACTGGTTCGTTTACCCGGGACACCATGGGTGGCTTCCGCCCCGGCAATCCCGCCGAACTGATCCGCAAGTAATTTTTGATCGAGGAATACAAAATGGCTGGAACTTTTGACAAACCGGAAGTCGTCCAGGAAGACCTGGATATTCTGCTGGTCGGCGGCGGCATGGCCTGCTGCGGTACCGCTTATGAAATCATGCGCTGGGCCGAGGCCGTCAAGGCCGAGACCGGCAAGGAACTGAAGATCAAGCTGGTCGACAAGGCTGCGCTGGATCGTTCCGGCGCCGTGGCGATGGGCCTGTCCGCCATCAACACGTATATCGGCGACAAGCAGGATCCCGCCGACTACGCCCGCATGGTCTCCAACGACCTGATGGGCATCACCCGAGACGACCTGGCCTACGACTTGGGTCGCAACGTCGATGACTCGGTACACATGTTCGAAGAGTGGGGCCTGCCCATTTGGAAGACCGATGCCAACGGCGTGCGTCACGACGGCGCGGATGCCATCAAGGAAGGCCTGCCCCTGCTGAAGGACGGCGGCCAACCCGTCCGTTCGGGCAAGTGGCAGATCATGATCAACGGCGAGTCCTACAAGTGGATCGTCGCCGAGGCCGCCAAGAAGGCGCTGGGTCTGGACCGCATCCAGGAGCGCGTCTTCATCGTGCACCTGATCAACGACAAGAACGATCCTTCCCGCATCGCAGGCGCCGCCGGTTTCTCGGTGCGCGAGAACAAGATCTACATCTACAAGGCCAAGGCCATCATGCTGGCCGCCGGTGGCTGCGTTAACCTGTTCCGCCCGCGTTCCGTGGGCGAGGGCACGGGCCGCGCCTGGTACCCGGTGTGGAACGCAGGTTCAACCTACTCGATGGCGGCGGAAGCCGGTGCCGAGCTGACCATGATGGAAAACCGTTTCGTGCCCGCCCGCTTCAAGGACGGATACGGCCCGGTCGGCGCCTGGTTCCTGCTGTTCAAAGCCAAAGTGATGAACGGCGCGGGTGAAGACTACAACGCCATCAACGGCCACCTGATCAAGGACGAGAAGCGCTTCGGCAAGTACGGC
>DASRXN010000161.1:0-2644 GCA_035654135.1 Rhodocyclaceae bacterium
CCTGGAGCAGCCGCACCGCCACCGTGCAGGCGCAGTGGCGACATGCGCCGAACACCGACGAGGAGTTGCTGGTCAACTTCTTCCGCAACCAGTCGTCGGCACGCGATGAATGGATGGCGATCGGACCGCGCATCGACCTGCTGCCGGCCCTCGTAACCGCCTACGTGCCGCTGAACCGGGATCGCGACACGGTGCGCAACAGCCTTGAAGTCCAGCGTCGTGCATCCCTGTCGCCCACTGCCCAGTTCGTCTGGGGTGGCGAGGCGCGCCATGAGCGGATGGAATCACCCTTTATTTTCTACGGTCGCGATAGCATTGGCACCAGCCTCTATCGCCTGTTCGGCAACCTCGAATGGCGCATCGCGCCGGCGTGGTCCACCAATCTCGGCGCCATGGCGGAGAAGTACTCGGACGACCGCAGCCGCCTCTCACCGCGAGCATTCGTCAATTGGCAGGCGAGTACGGAATCGACCCTGCGCGCCGGCTATTCGCGCGCCTGGCGTGACCGCAACCTGTTCGAGCGCTACGGTGACGTGCGTGCCATCGATCCGGCCGATGGCCGCGTGCTTGTCCGCCCTTACCTCCCGAATCCCGACTTGCTGCCGCCACGCATTGACAGCGTCGAACTCGGTTGGCTGGCCAGTTTCAAACCCGGTGACACCAAACTGGATGTCCGCCTGTTCAACGAACGTATCACCGGCTTTGTCGTCAGGCGGCAGATGCCCATCACGCCCGACACCCCTGTCCTTTCCATCTACATTCCGCCAACGCAATACGTCAACCTGGAATCACCGCTGACCCTGCGCGGCATCGAATACCAGATCCAGACGAAACCAGCCCCCGACACCCGAATCCTCTTCAGCCACAGCATCATCGACCGGCGCACCGACGACCCAGCCGTCAAGGCGCGCGTAGCGCCCTATACCGCCAGCCTGAGCTGGCTGCAGGACTGGGGCGGAAACTGGTCGAGCATGGTCAGCCTGTTGCGGATGGGATCGCTCGCCGGCGGCGATGGTTTCGTACCGCGCTACGACTATGTCGCCCCTGCCTACACCACGCTGGATGCCAGCCTCAGCCGGCATCTGCGGATCGGTGGTCAGGATGTCACGCTTTCCCTCTCGGCCATAAACCTCGGCCCGAAGCACCAGGAAATTGCCGACCGCTCGGAGCAATACCTGCATCCGGAAGGCCCGGTCAATCGGGCCTCCCGCATGATCCTTCTCTCCCTGAGCATCGACGGCCGCTGAAGCCACCCTGCCAGCACCGGTAGAATACGGCGCCATTACCAGACCACCGAGCGTAACCCATGGCCCAATACGTAATGTCGATGCTGCGCGTGAACAAGATCGTTCCGCCCAAGCGTCAGATCATCAAGGACATTTCGCTCTCCTTTTTTCCCGGCGCCAAGATTGGCCTGCTCGGTCTGAACGGCTCAGGCAAATCGACGGTGCTAAAGATCATGGCCGGCGCGGACAAGGAATATGACGGTGAAGTCCAATGGCTGCCGGGCATTTCCATCGGCTACCTGGCGCAGGAGCCTCAACTGAATCCTGACCATACCGTGCGTCAGGAAGTTGAGGCCGGCCTAGGTGAGGTCGTCAATGCGCAGAAGAAGCTGGACGAAATCTACGCCGCCTACGCCGAACCGGATGCCGACTTCGACAAGCTCGCCGAGGAGCAGGCGAAGTACGAGGCGATCATCGCCACTTCGGGTGCCGATGTCGAGCACCAGATGGAAATCGCCGCCGATGCGCTGCGCCTACCACCGTGGGATGCCGTGATCAAGAACCTCTCCGGCGGCGAGAAGCGCCGCGTCGCACTCTGCCAGTTGCTGCTTTCCAAGCCAGACATGCTGCTGCTCGACGAGCCGACCAACCACCTCGATGCCGAATCGGTCGAGTGGCTGGAGCAGTTCCTCGTGCGTTTTCCGGGCACCGTGGTCGCCGTCACCCACGACCGCTACTTCCTCGACAACGCGGCCGAGTGGATCCTCGAACTCGACCGCGGCCAGGGCATTCCATGGAAGGGCAACTACTCCTCCTGGCTGGAGCAGAAGGAAGCGCGCCTGGAAACAGAGCAGAAGCAGGTCGACGCGCACATGAAGGCGATGAAGCAGGAACTGGAATGGGTACGCCAGAATCCCAAGGCGCGCCAGGCCAAGAGCAAGGCCCGCCTCGCGCGCTACGAGGAGATGTCCAGCTTCGAATACCAGAAGCGCAACGAAACGCAGGAGATATTCATTCCGCCCGGCGAGCGCCTGGGCAATGAAGTCATCGAATTCAACAACGTCACCAAGAGCTTCGGCGACCGCCTGCTGATCGACAACTTGTCGTTCAAGGTGCCGCCCGGCGCCATCGTCGGCATCATCGGTCCCAACGGCGCCGGCAAATCGACGCTGTTCCGCATGATCCAGCAACGCGAGCAGCCCGACAGCGGCGAGATCGTCATCGGCCCGACGGCGCAGATCGCCTCGGTCGACCAGTCGCGCGAAGGGCTGGAGAACGACAAGACCGTCTTCGATGCCGTCGCGCAGGGACAGGACATCCTGACCGTCGGCAAGTTCGAGATGCCGGCACGCGCTTACCTCGGTCGCTTCAACTTCAAGGGCGGCGATCAGGGCAAGATCGTCGGCAATCTCTCCGGC
>DASRXN010000162.1:0-6925 GCA_035654135.1 Rhodocyclaceae bacterium
CCGTTGCCGTGGTGCACGTCGAAGTCCACGATGGCCACGCGTTGCAGGCCCCACTGCTCGATTCCGTGACGGGCGGCGATGGCGACGTTGTTAAAGAAGCAGAAACCCATGGCCTTGGCGCGCTCGGCATGATGGCCGGGAGGGCGAATGGCGCAGAAGGCATTGGGTGCTTCCTGGCGCATGACGATATCGGTGGCCAGCACGCCGGCACCCGCCGAGCGCAGCGCCGCCTGCCAGGTGCCGGGGTTCATGGCGGTGTCCGGATCAAGGTGAAAGATGCCGCTCTCGGGAGCGCTGGCCTCGATCATCTCGACGTACTTGCGCGGATGCACTCGCAGCAGCTGCTCCATTTTGGCCAGCGGCGCATCGTGATAGGAAAGGTAGAGATCGAGACCAGCAGCGATCAGCCGATCCTGGATCGCGCCGAGGCGCTCCGGACACTCCGGATGGTGCGCGCCCATGTCATGCCGCCAGCAGTCGCGATGGGTGATGAAAGCCGTAGTCATATCTGGATTGACATACAATGAATCAACATCGTGATTATGACTCGATTTGCCGCCATTTGTCGCTGCCAGCCCCCTCCGCCATGCGTTTCCCGACCCCCGTCAGCCCAATGGAAATTGTCGTTGCCGCCGCCGGCCGCATCATTCTCGGCAAGGAACGACAGGTCAGGCTCGCCCTCGCCTGCCTGCTCGCCCGTGGCCATCTGCTGATCGAGGACCTGCCCGGCGTTGGCAAGACCACCCTGGCCCACGTGCTGGCGCAACTGCTCGGCCTGCACTTCCAGCGCATCCAGTTCACCAGCGACATGCTGCCGGCGGACATACTCGGCGTCTCGATTTTTGACCGCGACAGCGGCACCTTCAACTTCCACCCCGGTCCGATCTTCGCCCAGGTCGTACTGGCCGATGAAATCAACCGGGCTACGCCCAAGACGCAGAGCGCCCTGCTCGAAGCCATGGAGGAACGCCAGGTGACCGCCGAAGGGCAGACGCGCCCACTGCCCGCGCCCTTCTTCGTCATCGCCACGCAGAACCCCGCCTACCAGATCGGCACCTTTCCGCTGCCGGAATCGCAGCTCGACCGCTTCCTTATGAGGATCGAGATCGGCTATCCCGACCGCGCCGCCGAACGCGAACTGCTGGCCGGCGCCGACCGGCGCGAGATGCTGGCCGGCATGGCGCCCTGCCTGACGCCGGCCGAACTGCTGGCGCATCAGGAAGCGGTCCGCCAGATGCACGTCGCCGAGCCGCTGATCGATTATGTTCAGGCGCTGGCAGGGCATACGCGCACGTCCGCCGACTGGCAGACCGGCATGTCGCCGCGCGCCGCCTTGGCGCTGCTGGCCTCGGCCCGCGCCTGGGCATGGTTGGCTGGCCGCGACCACGTGCTGCCGGAGGATGTCCAGACGGTGCTGCCCGGCGTGGTCGGCCACCGCCTGCGCCCGGCCGGCGACACCGCCGTGGCCGACTCGGTGGAGCGGTTGATCGAGGCCGTGCCGCTACCCTGATGAGGCTTACCGCGGCGCTGCATGAGCGCTTCGTCATCTGGGCACTGCGCGTCCGTCCGCCGGAGCCGGCGCCCATCGTCCTTAGCCAGCGCCGCGTCTATGTACTGCCGACCCGCGCCGGCCTCGGTTACGCCGCCGCGCTGGTGGTGATGCTGATCGGCGCCATCAACTACAACCTGAGCCTGGGCCATGTCCTCACCTTCCTGCTCGCCGGCCTTGGTGTCGTCGCCATCCTGCATACCTTCCGCAACCTCGTCCGGCTGAAAGTCAGTCCTGGCAGGACGCCGGCCGTATTCGCCGGCGAACAGGCGGTCTTCCACATCGTCCTGCAGAGCGATAGTGATCGCCATGCGCTGCGGCTCTGGCTGCCCGGCGGCGAACACGCCGTGGTCGACATCGCCGCCGGCGAGGCTGCCGACGTCTGCCTGCGCCTGCCGGCCGCCCGGCGCGGCTGGCTCGCCCTGCCGAGGATCGGCCTGGAGACCACGTATCCGCTCGGCCTGATCCGCGCCTGGGCGTACGCGGCGCCCGAGGGCCGCTGCCTCGTCTATCCGCGACCGGCGGCCAAGGCGCCGCCGCTGCCGTGGACAGCCGGCGACGCAGGCAGCGAGCGCAGCGGCGGCATGGGTCGGGATGACTTCGCCGGCCTGCGCGGCCACCAGCTGGCCGACCCGCCGCGTCATGTTGCCTGGAAAACGGCTGCCCGGCAGGGCGAGGATGCGCCCTTGCAGACCAAACAGTTCGCCGGCGCCGCCACCACCCGTCTCTGGCTCGACTGGGAGGCGCTGCCCGGCGCCGATATCGAAGCGCGCCTGTCCGTACTGACACGCTGGGCGCTCGACGCCCATGCCGCCGGTTTCGACTGGGGCTTGCGTCTGCCCGGCAAGTCGATCGATCCTGCCAGCGGACCGGCGCATCTGCAAGCCGCGCTGACGGCCCTCGCCCTCCATGGCCAAAACCAAGCTTAAGCAGTCGCCACTGGCCACGGCCCAGATCTGGTGGCTGCTGGCCACCGGCGTCATCGTTCTGGTGCCGCTGGCACCCCACGCGCCGCCCTGGTTGACTGCGGTCGCGGCACTGGCGCTGCTCTGGCGCGGCGCGCTAGCCTGGTGGCGGCAGCCGCTGCCTGCGCGCTGGCTGCTGATCCTGCTGGTCTTCGCCGGTTGCGGCGCAGTCACGGTACAGTTCCGCACCCTGTTCGGCCAGAACCCCGGCGTCGCCCTGCTGATCCTGTTCATGGCCCTGAAGCAACTGGAGGCGCGCGCCGCCCGCGACGGTCTGGCCATCGTCCTCCTCGCCTATTTCCTGGCGCTCGCCCAGTTCTTCTACTCCCAGGCCATCCCCGCGGCCATTGCCACGGCAGCCGCGGTGCTGGTCGCGACCGCCACCCTGCTCAGCCTTGCCGACCACCGACCGTCGCCGCCGGCGCTACTGCGCCAGGCCGGCACGATGCTGTTGCAGGCCCTGCCCTTCATGCTGCTGCTGTTCGTGCTGTTTCCCCGCGTCCAGGGGCCGCTTTGGGGTCTGCCCAAGGACGCCAACAGCGGTTTGACAGGAATGTCGGACAGCATGGCGCCAGGCGCCATCAGCCAGCTTTCCCAGTCCGATGCCATCGCCTTCCGCGTCCGCTTTTCCGGGCCGGAGCCGACACGCCAGCAACTCTATTGGCGTGGCCCGGTGTTGAGCGAATTCGACGGCCGAGTCTGGCGCGCGAGCCGAGAATTGCCACGGCAGCAATTGCCTTACGCGGAACCGGCCACCGGCGGTATCGACTACGAAGTCACGCTTGAGGCTCACGGCAAGCCCTGGCTGTTCGCGCTGGAATTGCCGGGGCAGTTGCCGGCCGAGGCGCTGGCGACGCCGGACTTCCAGGTGCTGGCGAAGGCACCTGTCATCAGCCGGCAACGCTATGCGCTGCACTCGTATCCGGCACTACATGCCGGCCTGGACGAACCCACTGCTGTACGGCAACAGGCATTGTCGCTGCCCGAGGGCAGCAACCGGCGCATTCGCGCTTTGGCCGCCAGCTGGCGCGCGGCAGCGACGAGCGACGAGGACGTGCTGCGCCAGGCCGAGGCCTTTTTCCTCCGCCAGCACCTGCTCTACACGCTGTCGCCGCCGCTGCTGGGCGAGCAGACGGCGGACGAGTTCCTCTTCGACACCAGACAGGGTTTCTGCGAGCACTTCGCCAATGCCTTCGTCGTCGCCATGCGCGCCGCCGGCGTTCCCGCCCGCGTCGTCACCGGCTACCAGGGCGGCGAGATCAATCCCGTCGACGGCTACCTGACCGTGCGCCAATACGACGCCCATGCCTGGACCGAGGTCTGGCTGCCGGATCGTGGCTGGCTGCGTATCGACCCCACTGCCATCAGCGCACCGACGCGCATCGACTTCAACCTGGCCGCCGCCGTGCCGGCCGGCGATCCACTGCCGCTGTTGATGCGCGTCGATCTCGCCTGGCTAAACGATATGCGCTTCCGCTGGGACGCCGTCACCAATACCTGGAACCAGTGGGTACTCGGCTACAACCCTGAACGGCAGCGCGACCTGCTGCGCCGACTGGGCATGCCACAGCCGGACTGGCGCGCCATGACCGCGGTACTGGCTGTGCTCTGCGGCATCGCCCTGCTGACGCTGACAGCGTGGACGCTGCGCAACCGGCGACGCCCCGATCCCGCCGTCGCTCAGTGGCAAGAGCTCTCCCGACGCCTCGGCCGCCGTGGCCTGGCCCGCCGGCCGACGGAGGGTCCGTTCGACTATGGCGAACGCATCGCCGCTGCGCTGCCGGACATCGCCACCGAGATGCGCGCGATCACCACGCTTTTTTGCCAGTTGCGCTACGGAAAAGAAGGCGAAAACCGGTCTCGACTCATCGTCGAATTGCGGCGCAGAGTGGCATCCTTCAGGCCATGAAGCGCCACTTCCTGACTGCCATCCTTCTGCTCGCCGCCATGTCGGCGCAGGCCACCGAAACCTATGCCGAGCGCGCCGACGTCAAGGCCTTCGTCGCCGAGATGGCCGAGCACCACGGCTTCGACCCTGACCGTCTGCTGACGCACTTTCGCAAGGTGCGACGCAGTCTGCCGGTGCTGAGGGCAATCATGCCGCCGGCTGACCCCGGCATCCGTTCATGGCAGGCCTACCATGACCGCTTCGTCGAACCGGCGCGCATCGCCCGCGGGGTGGAATTCTGGCATCGCCACGAGACCACCCTCGCCCGTGCCGAAGCACTTTACGGCGTGCCGGCGGAAATCGTGGTCGCCATCATCGGTGTCGAGACCATCTACGGACGGCACATGGGGCGCTTCGAGGTGTTCAACGCGCTGACCAACCTCGCCTTCGATTACCCGCCGCGCGCCGACCTGTTCCGCCGCGAACTCGAATCGCTACTGCTGCTGGCGCGCGATGAACAGCGCAACCCCTGGCACTACCGCGGCTCCTACGCCGGCGCCATCGGCCTGCCGCAGTTCCTGCCTTCCAGCGTGCGCAGCTACGCCGTCGATTTCGACGGCGACGGCCGCATCGACCTCGCCGGCAGTGCCGACGACGCCATCGGCAGTGTCGGCCGCTTCCTCGCCGAACACGGCTGGTCGACCGGCGAGGAGATCGCGCGATCCGTGAAAGTCAGTGGTGGTGATACGCCGGTATTGCTCGCCGAAGGCATCCACCCCGCGCGACTGCCGGCGGAAATGGCGCCGTTCGGCGTCCAAGCCGATGGTGCACCGGCACTGCGGGCGGCGCTGATCGACCTGACGACGCCGGATGCCCCCACCGAGTACCGGCTCGGCTTCAACAACTTCTTCGTCCTGACCCGCTACAACCGCAGCACCTTCTACGCCGCCGCCATAATCGACCTGGCCTCGGCTCTCAAGGCTGCCCGCGATGACCGTTGAGCCCTACAACACTGCATCCCTGGCGACGCCGTCGCGGACAAGTTGCCGGCGGAGTTGGCCGAGTGCTTCCAGTTGAATCTGCCGCACCCGTTCGCGGGTGATGCCGAGATCTTCGGCCAGCATTTCGAGCGTCGCCACCTCGCGGCCGTTGAGGCCATAGCGACGCTCGATCACTTGTCGCTGCTTGTCGGACAGCCGCGTCACCCACTCGGCGACACGCTGTTCGATTTCCGCCTGCTCGATCCGGTGGTCGGGGGACTCGACGCCATCGTCGGCGATGGCATCGGCGATCGACAGGTCCGGGTCGATTTCCAGCGGTGCATCGAGGGAGGCCGTCCGCTCGTTGTAGGCGAGCAGGTGGCGAATTTCCTCGACCGGCCGGTCGAGCAGACGCGCCACGGCGGCGGCATCGGCGTGATGGCCGGGATCGTCGGCCGACTCCAGGCGACGCAGGGCACGCAGTACCAGGTTGAGTTCCTTGACCACATGCACCGGCAGCCGAATGGTGCGCGACTGGTTCATGATCGCCCGCTCGACGTTCTGACGCACCCACCAGGTGGCGTAGGTTGAAAAGCGGAAGCCGCGCTCGGGGTCGAATTTCTCGAGGGCGTGAATCAGGCCAAGGTTGCCTTCTTCGATGAGATCATCGAGCGGAATGCCGCGATGCTGGTAATGCTTGGCGATGCTCACCACCAGCCGCAGATTGGCCTCGATCATGCGCTGACGGGCCGCAAACTCGCCTGCCCGCATGGCGCGTGCCAAGGCCAGTTCCTCTCGCGGCGAGAGCAACGAACTGCCGCCGATGTCGTTGAGGTAAAGCTGGGTTACATCGTCGATGAACTCGACTTCGCCGCCGGCGTTGTCAGCCTCGTTCGAGCCGTTCTCAGGCTCCGCGAAGGCATCGTCCGGAAAGGCGTCGTCGCTCACTATCTTGCCGGCAGGAGTTTCAGGGGATCGACCGGCTTGCCCTGCTGCCGGATTTCGAAGCCGAGCTGAGTCTGATCGGTGCCCGAACTGCCGATCTCGGCGATCTTCTGGCCCTTGGCAACCATCTGGTCCTTCTTGACCAGGATCTTGCTCGTGTGGGCATACACCGACATGAAGCCATTATCATGGTGCACGATGACGAAATCGCCGTAGGAGGGCAGCGTGCTGATGAAGGCCACCTTGCCACCCGCCGCCGCCTGGATAGGTTCGCCCATGCGGCCGGCGATCTCGATGCCCTTGATGCGTTCCTTGCCCGGTGCTTTTTCCACAAATTCACTGATTACTTTGCCCGCCACAGGCCAGGTCCAGTCGACGAGTTCGGCACCAGCCGCGCCAGGCGCCGCCGCGGGCGGCGCAGGTTTATCCGCGGCTTTCTCGGCGGGCTTGGCCTGGGCCGGCGCGGCGCCGCCGTCCATTGCCCGCGCTTCGGCCAGAGCCACATCGGAATAGGCAACCTTGCCGCCCCGGGGCTCGCGCTTCAGCGTCTCGGTGTTATTGCCGGTGGGATGTGAGGATTCCGTCACCATGACGATGG
>DASRXN010000163.1:0-20534 GCA_035654135.1 Rhodocyclaceae bacterium
GACCGCATCGGAATAGATGAACTCGTTGCCCGACTCGTCCCCCTTGTCGCCGAAGCCGATGGAGAAGGTCTGCACGTCGTGGTGGCCGAGCTGATCCAGAAGGCCGACCAGCAGGCTGGAATCGAGCCCGCCCGAGAGCAGCACGCCGACCGGCACGTCGGCCGCCGTCTGCTGCCGCTCAACAGCCGCGAGCAGCGCTTCGCGCACGCGGACGATCCAGGCCTGCTCGCCGAGTTGCAGCTTCGGCCGCTGTGCCTTGAGATGCCAGTAGGGGCGCGTTTCAGTCTTGCCATCGGCAGCGACGGTCATCACGCAGCCCGGCGCCAGCTTGCGCACGCCCTTGAGCAGCGTGTGTGGCGCCGGCACCACCGCATGCAGCGTCAGGTGGTGGTGCAGGGCGGCCGGATCGAGGCCGGTGTCGACGCCGCCCGCCGCCAGCAGCGCCGGCAGCGTGGACGCGAAGCGGAAGCGCTGGCCGTTCTGTGCGTAGTAGAGCGGCTTGATGCCGGCGCGGTCGCGGCCGATGAATATCGTGCGATCGAGTTCGCTCCAGACCGCGAAGGCAAACATGCCGTTGAAGCGCTCGACGCAGTCCTCGCCCCAGGCGTGATAGGCCTTGAGGATGACCTCGGTGTCGCCCTCGGAAAAGAAGCGGTAGCCGAGCGCCACCAGTTCGCGGCGCAGTTCGCGGTAGTTGTAGATGGTGCCGTTGAAGACCAGCGACAGGCCGAGCGCCTTGTCCACCATCGGCTGATCCGAGTGCGCGGAGAGGTCGATGATCGCCAGGCGCCGATGGCCAAAGGCGAGCGGACCGTCGGTATAGACGCCCTCATGGTCCGGCCCGCGCCGGGCCAGTCGCGCCATCATGCGCTGCAGGCCGCCGAGGTCCGGCTCGCCGCCGTCGAAACGCAATTCGCCGCAGATGCCGCACATGGCTATGCCCTGACGGAATTACTTGATCGCCAGCAACTCCACCTCGAACACCAGCGTTGCATTCGGCGGGATCACGCCGCCGGCGCCGCGCGCACCGTAGCCAAGGTTGGGCGGGATGGTCAGCTTGCGGGTGCCGCCGACCTTCATGCCTTGCACGCCTTCGTCCCAGCCGGCGATGACGTGCCGCGCGGCGAGCGGGAATTCGAAGGGGTCGTTGCGGTCCTTGCTCGAATCGAACTTGCTGCCGTCGGTCAGCCAGCCGGTGTAATGCACCGAGACCGTCTGGCCGGCGCGCGCTTCGTCGCCTGCGCCTACGGTCAGGTCTTCGATGATCAGGCCGCTGTCGGTGGTGATGGCGGGCATGGTGCTTCCTTTCGTGGGATCAGAAATCGGGATAGAGGCGGCCGGGGTTGAACACGCCGCGCGGATCGAAGGCGGCCTTGAGCTGCCGGTGGATTTGCATCAGCGCGGGCAACAACGGCTGGAAGACGCCCGCTGATTTGTCGCCGCTCCGGAACAGGGTGGCGTGGCCGCCTGCGCCCGCTGCCGCCGCACGCACGGCTTCGGCATCGCCGCGCAGCCACCGCTGGCTGCCGCTCCACTCGATCAACTGCGTGCCGGACAGCGGTGGCGTAACGGAGGGCAGCGACAGTCGCCACAGGCTTTCTTCGCCGGCAAAGAACTCATGACGCTGCTCGCGCAAGCCGCTCCAGAACGCGTCGGCATCTGCGACTGCCTCGCCGCCGAGCTTCTCGCGCGCCGAGGCCACGGCCGCCCGTGCGCCCGACAGGCGCAACGTCAATATGTCGTCGCACCAGCAGCTCGCGGAGATCGGCAGCGGCTGGCCAGCCCAGGCGTTCATGGCTTCGATGGCCTTCGCCTGCGGCATGTCGAGGCGCAGCGTCGTCTCGGCTACCGGTCGCGGCAGCACCTTGAGCGAGACTTCGAGGATCAGGCCCAGCGTACCCAGGCTGCCGGCGATCAGCCTCGAGACGTCGTAGCCGGCGACGTTCTTCATCACCTGGCCGCCGAAAGTCAGCCGTCGCGACTCGCCGTCCAGCAGTTGCACGCCCAGCACGAAGTCACGCACCGCGCCGACCGCCGCCCGGCGCGGACCGGACAGGCCTGCGGCGACGACACCGCCGATGGTTGCATTGGCGAACGACGGCGGCTCAAAAGCCAGAAATTGATTTTGCTCCGCCAGCACCGCCTCGATCTCGGCCAGCGGCGTGCCGCAGCGCGCGGTAACGACCAGCTCGGTTGGCTCGTAGGCGACGATGCCGCCATGACCGCGCGTGTCGAGAATCTCGCCGCGCGGAATTTCACCGTAGAAATCCTTGCTGCCGCCACCGCGGATGCGCAACGGCGAATCAGAACTGGCGGCGCGGATGCGCTCGATGAATTGTTCGGTCAGGTCATTCATCAGAAGCGCTCGATGTCCGGAAACTTGAGTTCGCCGTGATGCACATGCATGCGGCCGAACTCGGCGCAGCGGTGCAGGCTTGGCACCGCCTTGCCGGGATTGAGCAGCCCGGCGGGGTCGAAGGCCGCCTTGACGCGGTGGAAGGCCGCCAACTCGTCGGCCACGAACTGCACGCACATGCCCTTGAGCTTCTCGTGACCAACGCCATGTTCGCCAGTGATGGTGCCGCCGAGCGCAACGGAAAGTTCGAGGATCTCGCCGCCGAACTCCTCCGTGCGTTCGGTCTCGCCGGGCACGTTGGCGTCATAGAGAATCAGCGGATGCAGGTTGCCGTCGCCGGCGTGGAAGACGTTGATGCAGCGCAGGCCGTATTTCTTTTCCATCCCGGCGATGGCGCGCAGGATTTCGCCCAGGCGCTTCCTCGGAATGGTGCCGTCCATGCAGTAGTAGTCCGGCGCCAGCGTGCCCGCGGCGGGGAAGGCGGCCTTGCGCCCGGCCCAGAACTTGTACCGCTCGGCTTCGTCCGTGGATACCCGAATCCCGGTGGCGCCGCTCTGCTCCAGCACGGCGCGCATGCGGCCGATCTCCTCCTCGACCTCCTCGGGAGTGCCGTCGGATTCGCAGAGCAGGATCGCCGCCGCGTCGAGGTCGTAGCCCGCCTTGACGAAGGGCTCGACGGCGGCCGTGGTGGCTCGATCCATCATTTCCAGCCCGGCAGGGATGATGCCGGCCGCGATCACCGCCGCCACCGCCTCGCCCGCGTTCGTGATATCGCCAAACGAGGCCATGATGACGCGCGCCGTCTCAGGCTTCGGCACCAGCTTCACCGTCACTTCGGTCACCACCGCCAGCAGGCCCTCGGAACCGATCATCAGCGCCAGCAGGTCGTAGCCGGGGGCATCGAGCGCGTGGTTGCCGAATTCGACCACCTCGCCAGCCATGGTGACGCCGCGCACGCGCAGGACGTTGTGCACCGTGAGGCCGTACTTGAGGCAATGCACGCCGCCCGCATTTTCGGCGACGTTGCCGCCGATGGTGCAGGCGAGCTGCGAACTCGGGTCAGGCGCGTAATAAAGACTGTAGGGCGCGGCGGCTTCGGAGATGGCGATATTGCGCACGCCCGGCTCGACCACGGCGACGCGCGCGACGGGATCGAGATGCAGGATGCGCTTCATCTTGGCGAGGCTCAGCAGCACGCCCTGCCCGTGCGGCAGCGCGCCGCCCGACAGGCCGGTGCCGGCACCGCGCGCGACGACGGGAACGCCGAAGCGATGGCAGGTCTTCAGCACCGCCACCACCTGCGCCTCGTTCTCGGCCAGCGCCACGGCCAGCGGCAGTTGCCGATAGGCGGCGAGGCCGTCGCATTCGTAGGGCTTCAGGTCCTCGGTGTCGGACAGCAGGCTCGCCGGCGGCAGATGACCCGCCAATTCGGCCAGCAGCCCGGCGCGATCGATGTCGCTGAAGTCCTGGTCGTGCTCGGCGATGTGGGCTCGGTTCATTTGACGAGGATGGCGCGAAAGTCGTTGACGTTGGTGCGCGTCGGCCCGGTGATGACCAGATTGCCCAGCGCCGCGAAAAAACCATAGGCGTCATTGTCCGCCAGAAACGTCCGCGCATCGAGTCCCGCCGCATGCGCGCACGCCAGCGTATCGGCCGTAACCATGGCACCGGCATTGTCTTCCGAGCCGTCGATGCCGTCGGTGTCGCAGGCGATGGCCTCGATGCCGGGATGGCCCCTGAGCGCCAGCGCCAGGGCGAGCAGGAACTCGGAGTTGCGGCCGCCGCGTCCCTTGCCCCTCACCGTCACGGTCGTCTCGCCGCCGGAAAGCAGCACGCAGGGCGGCTTGGCCGGCAGGCCGTGCGCCGCGCAGGAAAGCGCCATGCCGGCCATGACTTTGGCCACATCGCGCGCCTCGCCCTCGATGCGATCGCCCAGGATCAGCGGCGTCACGCCGGCCGCGCGTGCGACTTCCGCTGCTGCAAGGAGGCTGCCCATGCCGCTGGCAATGACATGCGTCTCGCAGCGCGCGAAAGCCGGTTCGTCCGACGCCGGCACGGTCGGCCCCGACGCGATCACCGCCGGATCGTCGCCGGGCACGTCGGAAATTGCCAGCGTTACCACGCGCGCCGGCATGGCGGCGGCGGCCAGCTTGCCACCCTTGATCGCCGACATTCGCTTCCTCGCCGCGTTGATGTCGTGGATCGATGCGCCGCTCATAAGCAACTCGTGAGTGGCCGCCTGCTTGTCGGCCAAAGTGAACCCCGGCGCCGGCAAAGTCAGCAGTGACGACCCGCCGCCGGAGACCAGCGCCAGCACCAGATCGTCCCCGGTCAGGCCGGAGACCAGCTTCAGCGCCCGCTTGGCAGCGGCCACGCTGGCCGCGTCGGGCACCGGATGCGCGGCCTCGATGACCTCAATGCGCTCGCTGGGCATTCCATACCCGTACCGCGTGACGACGAAGCCTTCGAGCAGCCCCGGCCAGTTCTGCTCGACAGCGCGAGCCATTGAAGCGGCGGCCTTGCCGGCGCCGACGACGATGGTACGTCCCTTTGGCGGTAGCGGCAGGAACGAGGGCAGGCAACGAACGGGATCGGCGGCGGCGATGGCCGCGTCGAACAGGGCGCGCAGGAGCATATATTCATTCTACGGCCCTTCCCGGCCGTTCCTCATACTTCCGCCCCCCGACCCGGCGGCTCTTGGTAGAATCCGCGGCCACACATTCCGCTGCCCGGCTCGCCGCAGCATTCGCATCATGACCCGAGCATCATCCTGCACGCATTTTCCCGCCGTCGATGCCGTCAAGGCAGTTGCCTCGAACCTGATCGTCTGGCATCACCTGGTGTTCTACGGAACGATGTCCGAAGCCGTCCGTCCCGTTGCGCCCGGTCTCATGGACTGGTTGAGCGATCAAGCCCGGATCTTCGTCCAGGCGTTCCTTGTCGTCGGGGGCTTCCTCGCCGCCCGATCCCTGACGCCCAAGTTCCTCGGCCGAACCGGCGCCTCGCTGTTGCCTGTCCTGTGGTCGCGCTATGCGCGCCTGATGCAAACCTACCTCGTCGCCCTGGCTGTCGCCATCGCCTGCGCCGCCATTGCCCGCCACCTGTCCGCCGACCCCTCCATTCCCGCAGCACCGAGCCTGATCCAGGTGCTCGCGCACCTATTCCTCCTGCAGGACATCATCGGCCAGGAGGCACTGTCCGCCGGCGTCTGGTATGTCGCCATCGATTTCCAGCTGTACGCGTTGCTGGCACTGATCCTCTGGGCGGCACGTTCCGATGCCGCGGCAATCGATCAAAACGCCGGCCGGCTCGCAACCGGTGCTTGCATCGTCTTGACCGTAGCGGCGCTGGCCTGGCTGAACCGCGATTCCAGCCTCGATTCCTGGGCGATCTATTTCTTCGGTGCCTACGGCCTGGGCGTCCTCGCCCAGCGGCTCACGGCCGACGGCCGCGGCGGCACTGCCACCATCGTCGTCACTGCCATGACCGCCGGGGCACTGCTGATCGAGTGGCGCAGCCGCGTTCTGGTGGCCGGCGTAACCGCCTTGCTGCTCGTCTGGTGCAGCGTCGGCAGGATTTCCCCACGCTGGGCCGGTTCGCGGCTCACCGCGTTCTTCGGGCGCATCTCCTATACCCTCTTCCTGATTCATTACCCCGTATGCCTGCTCGTCGGCAACCTGGTTCACGGCTTCTGGCCCGACAGCACCGCGATGAACGCAGTGGGCTTGGCATCCGCATGGCTGCTGAGCATTGCCGCCGCGGACGCACTGCACCGCCTGACGGAAGTGTCTGACGCTCCGATCAGGCTGGTGCCAGCGCGAAACGCAGGCGCCTAGAGCTTCACCAACCCGAGCGACGCCGGGTTTCCGGCAATCGCCGCGATTGCCGCCTCGCCGCCTGCGGCGGCGTCGCGGCTCATCACCAACAGGCGCCGGGCCGCCTCCAGCCAGTGATGACCACCGACCGCGGCCACTCGCGCCATCGGCTCGAAATCGCCGGACGCCGCAAACGTCTCGTAGGCCGCGACAAGCGGCGCAAACAGTTCGCGCCGCAGGCCGTCGAAATTGGCGAACCAGAAATGCAGCGAGGCCATATTCTCCTGCCCGATCAATGCCGGCAACGTAGACAGGCAATCGGCCAGGTTGTCGCGCACGGCACGGGCCAGCAGTTCGGGCCGGCGGCTGGTGAAGCCGGCCACCATCTCTTCCCACTCCGGCCCCAGCAGCCGGCCGGCGGCATGCTCGCCGCGTTCGTGCAGGATCAGCGTGTCGACTTCACGGTCGGTCATGCGCGCCAGCGCGCCGACGGCATCGTTCTCGTAACCGTAAGCCGCCAGCGCCCGCGCCGTGGCACCCGGTTTCTGCTTGATGCCCCAGGCTTCGGCCTTTTCCCACAGCACCTGGCGCAAGGACTCGCGGCGCACGATCACGGTGCCGCCTTGCAGCGCGGCCGGTATCGCCGTCAGGTCGCGAGCGTATTCGCAGTCGCTGACCAGCACCGTCAGACCGTCGTGGTGCTCCGTGCGCGCCAGGCGGCCAAGGAAGAAATGCGGCTTGTGGAAACGGCCAATGCCGGCGCCATAGACGAGGCCGGCCGGCAGCAGCATGGCGTTGATGGCGACCGCAGCGAAGGGATCATGCAGCGCGCCGGCCACGGGCAGCGGCTGGAACTCCTCATCCGCTACCGCCTCCCACAGCGCTTCGCGCTCGCTGATCCAGCGACCGAGATCCTCGCGCGGCGGCGCGGCACCGGGCGGCAGGTCGTGTTCCCAGCGATAGAACTCGCGCATTTCCAGCAGGTAGGTGCACAGCGTCATCTCGCGCGCGTGGCGCGCGTCGGCGATGTGGCAGTTGCGCTGCACCGCTTCCAGCAGGGGCGCCATGCCGGAGATCATGTCTTGTGCCGCTTGCGCAATTGAAAGGCGGCGACGCCCTTGACGATCTCCGAGAAGGGCAGCGCCGCCAGTTCGCCGAGTTTTTCCCGCGCCAGCAACACCAATCGCCGCACGTCGGGCGCCGGCGCCTCGGCATCCAGCACCTGTTGGAGCCCTTGCAGGCCGCCGCACTGGATCTTCATCACCATGGCATGGGGCAGGATGCGCTGCGTGTTGGTGAGGCGTAGCGCGAAGGCTGACTTTTCCCGCAACAGGCCTGAGAGCTGGCCGCAGTCGGCGCGGGCCAGCGGTGAGCTGCAGGCGATCGTCTCGCGTTCGGCCAGGGCATGGCTGGCGGCCAATTGGCAGACGGCGCAACGGGAAAGCAGCGCTTTCTCGAAGACGCAGGGCAGGCGGTTGATCTCGCCTCTTGCCGACTTGTAGGCCGTTTCGTCCATCGGCGCCCGGCTGAGGCTACCAGTCGTCCCCGGTGAGCGGCTCGCCTTCGCGCACCTGGTTCAGCAGGTCTTCGGCCATCAGTTCGTTTTCGGCGAAGATCACCTTGATCAGGGCACCGGCGGGAAGATCGGGTTCCTTGCGCAGGCGCTTGGCTTCGGCGGAGGCGTCCTTGAAGACATCGAGCTGGGTGATTTTCGTCAGTTGCTTGACGGGGCCGGTCTGGGTCACCCGGTAGAGGTAGTACGGCATGCTGTCTCCGATCAATCTACGTAACGCTTGCTGGCCTTGCGGCGGCCCGGCTTGCTCTTCTGGATGATGACACCCTTGACGGGTGAGAGGTCGGCAATAGTTGCGGCCGGATAGTCGGGGTTCAAGGGCCGCAGCTCCCAGCACATGCCGACACGCGCCAGTTGCCGAAAGATCCATTCGCCGTCGAGCTGCGCCAGGACGTAGGAACCGTCCACGGCGAGGCCCTCGGGCTCGATGATGATGATCTCGCCTTCGAGGAATTCCGGCGCCATGCTGTCGCCGAGCACCATCAGCGCGAAGGCTTCGGCCTCGCTGCAGGCGCTGCTTTCGGCCTCGTCGGCGACGGCAATGGGGATAAACCGCTTCTCTTTCATGTCTTCCCGTTCAATCTTCATCAAGCCAGCGAACCAGATAGTACAGCCGCACGCCTTCGGACGAACGCGATGGCCCCACTACCAGTGCGGGATGCCAGCCAGGACGTACCGCCGCCCGCGCCGTCTCTTCATCCGCCACCACCTCGACGCAGGATTCGGGAAAGCGCTTGCGTTTGCCCGGCGTGGTGGCGATCAGCGCGTAGCACTCCGCGACCAGCGGTGCTTCGAGATCGATATAGACGCCACCCTTCATGAACTACCCTCCTTGCAGTGTGCGCAGATGACCCAGCAGCGGTGCCACCAGCGGATCGATCTTCCGGCGCAGCAGCGGGCCGACCGCCGTGGTGCGGGCGAGGATTTCCTCGCCATCGCGGTTGCTCACCTCCGCCAGCACTGCCATCGCCTGCATCTCCGCGTCCAGTCCCGCCAGCGCCTCCCGGCCGGGCGCACCGCGCACGCCGGCGAAATAGCCGCCGATCAGGTCGAGCAGCAGATACACCGCCTCGTGCGCCGGCGCCTTGTCCAGCGCCAGATCGGCCGCCTTCAGCCATGCCTGGCCGACTGGAGAATAGCAGCGCGCCAGCAGCGCCACCCATGGGTTGTCCGCCTGCCCGGCCACGCCCGGAGGCGACGAGCGCACCGGGTTCTCCGTGGGCAGCGCATCCGGCAGCGACTCGATGAAACCGATCAGGTAATGGGGCCGGCGCCGCGCCTTCCGCCAGAGCGACAGCCGTGCCGCCTCGTCGAGCGTGGCTGCCGCCAGCACCGCGCGCACCGTATTCATCGCCGCCATCGGGTCGGCCTCGAAGGGCAGATTCTCGATCAGGTAATCGGCCAGCACGCGGCCCATGACGCCCCGCCGCACTTCAGGGTGATGCAGCATCACCCGCGCCACCTCGACAGTTGGCAGGGCCCACCAGGCACGGCGCGCCAGTTCGTCGGTCAAACCTGGCGCATACGCCACCGCCGCCACTGCTTCCGGCTCGCCCAGTTTGAGCAGTGCCGCCAGATTCTTCGGGCTGGACTGGCCCATGCGCGTCCAGCGGCGCAGGTGCACCGGATAGCCACGCGGCGAGTCGAGCGCGTAGCCGCCCAGCGTCTCCCTGACGCGCGCCAGATACATTTCCGGCCGGCAGTTGGGATTCAGCGGCACCCTCGCCTCGCCTTTCGGCGTCAGTGCCAGGAGCATCATGGCGCCTTCATCGATGCGTACGGCATGGACTTCACCGGCCATCAGCACGGCCAGGCGCAGTCCATCCTCTGCGGAAAGTTCAGTGCTCATTGGGCGAACATACCACCGCAACGAAACCGCGTCGCATCCGGGAATCTTATGTCACCATTGGTGCCCCATGAGGCTTGGCGCAGCACCGTCGTCGGATGGCGACAGTAGCAAAAACTGATTGATTGCGGTCTAATTGACACATCAGAAGGGTTTCGCTAGTATTACTTTGGCTATAGATTTACAGATCATCCGGGGGCTGCCCCGGCTTGGCGTGCCGGGAACTGTGCCCAGCGATGCGACCAGGCCGCCGCAGCCCCCAACCTTTTCCCCCATTCGCCTCAATTCAGCTGCACCCGCCGCCCCCACGGCACGGGCTTGCTGCCCTTGACCAGCCAAAGCACCGGATAATCCGGCTCCACGACGGGAAACTCTCCGTCGGCATCGGTGAAGTAGATCAGCGCGTCCGGCCGCAGATCTTCGTTCCGTACCCAGTCGAACACCGGCGTGAAGTCGGTGCCGCCTCCGCCCTGGAACTTGCGCGGCAGTTGCAGCTGCTGCCAGGCTTCGAAGCGCCAGGGGGCATCGGGCGCCAGTGCCGTGTCGCAGGCCAGCAGCGAAATCCGTACCGGCAGTGTGCCCTTGATGGCATTGAGTTCCGCAACGAACTGCGCCAGTGCGTCGTCGCTCACCGAGCCGGAAATGTCGAGCGCCACCACCAGTTCGCCGGAGCGGCTTCTCAGGCTGGGCAGGATCATCTCGCCTTCGCGACGCGACGGCCGTTGATAGCTGTAGTCGTCGCGCGCGACTTGCGACAGGTACTGGGCCAGCAGGGCCCGCCACGAGACCTTGGGCGCCAGCGCCGTTGCCGCCAGCCGCGCCAAGGCACCGGCGAGCTTGCCCGCCTCGCGCGCGCGCTGCGCGGCTGCCGCAAGATGCCGCTGCCATTGCTGCTCCAACCGTTCCTTGTCGCGGGCCGACAGCGGCGGCGGTCTCCCGCCTGCGCTGCTGCCGGCGCCGCCCACCCCGCTCGTGCCGCTGCCACCCTCGCCATCCCAGACGTGCTCGTCCTGCGGCTCGTCGTCCGGCTTGTCGGCGAGACAGGGATAGATTTCCTCTGCCGCCATGCCCGGGTAGAGATCGAGGACCAGCGCTTCGTCGGGCGGTGTCAGGCCCTCGGCCACCAGCAGCGGATTGATGGCGAGGTCGCAGGCCAAATCCCAGCGTCGCTTGACGCGATGGCCGCGGCGAGCAAAATGGCCGAGCGCGCAATGCAACGCCTCGTGCGCGAGCACGAATTGCACCTGGGAGGTGGACAGGTCGGCGATCCATGCCGGGTTGTAGTAGAGCTGCCGCGCATCGGACGCCGTGGTCCGGCACCAGGCGCCGGCGGCCACCAGCGGCAGGCGCATCGCCAGCGCGCCGAGGAATGGCTTGTCAAGGATCAGGCGGGTACGCGCGGCGGCAAGCTTGTCCGCCGCCGATGCCTCACTCATAGAGCATGAGATCGGCGACAGTGCCGGCCCAGGCGGCAAATTGCGGCACGGCGAACAGCGGCTGGCCGATGCCGCGATGCATGTCGGAAACTAGCATCACACCCATTTCCTTCAGTGGCAGCCGCCCGGCGTAATCGAGAATGCGGCCCCAGACCAGCGTGGCGTCACGACTGACTTTCGCCCGCAGCGCGCGGCCTGCCAGCGCCGCGGCGACGGCATATTGCAGATCGATCTCGGTCGGCACTTCGGCCTCCCGACCTTCGACGATGGCGTCGATGTCGGGCAGCCGGTCGAGGCTCTCGATGTAGGCGGCGCACTCGACGCCCGCCGCCTGGCCGACACAGGCGGCCAGCGCGCCGGCCAGCAGGTCCGGACGGTCGGAAAACTTCTGCAGCGCGCGGTGGGCGAACTCCCAGGAGCGCGGGCTGGGGAAGGCCATTTCCGGGCGAGCGGGATCGAAGTCGAACAGCAGCTCCGGCTTGAAGCGCAGGAAGCCGACCAGCCGTTCGTCGATGCCGTTGGCGTAGGCCCAGGCTGCCCAGTCATCAAGATGCGTCGCGAACTCGAAGTGGGAAAAGCGGTTGGCCAGCGGCGCCGGCATGGCGTACGTCACGCCCCGATCGCCCTGGCGGTTGCCGGCGGCGAAGATGGCCCAGCCGTCCGGCACCCGGTATTCGCCGAGGCGCCGGTCGAGGATCAGCTGATAGGCAGCGGCCGATACCGAGGGCGGCGCCGAGGTGATTTCGTCGAGGAACAGGATGCCGCGCGCGCCGTGCCTGCGCTCGTCGGGCAGCATCGCCGGCACCGCCCATTCGACCGTCTCGCCGCTGCGGAAGGGAATGCCGCGCAGGTCGGACGGCTCCATCTGCGACAGCCGGATGTCGATCATCGGCGTACCATGCCGTGCGGCGATCTGCGCCACCAGTTGTGACTTGCCGACGCCGGGCGGACCCCAAAGCATCACCGGCGTGTGATGGCCTGCTTCCGCGGACAGGAATTCCCGGTCGAGGATGACGGCCAGTTGCGCGGGACGCATCAAAGCACCGTCGCGACGATGTTGTCCTGTTTCACACCGGCGGCTAACAGGGCCGCCATGGCCGTTTCGACAAAGGTGTCGGCGCCCGCCACATAGACATCCCAGCCGGCGAGGTCCGCCAGTTCGGCGCCCATCGCGGCAGCCGCGGCCTTGCCGGCCTCGGCGGCATCCGCCCCTTCGAAGGCACGATAGCTCATGTTGTCAAGGGCATCGACCCAGGCCCGGCACTGGTTGGCGAGATACTGGCCATTGTGGCGCGTCGCCGCCCAGTAGATGGCGATGGCAGGGAACGTATCCAGCGAGAGCGCGTGTTCGACGAGGCTGCGCACCGGCGCAAAACCGCTGTCGCAGCAGAGGAAGGCCAGCGGCCGGCCACCGTCCTGCCGGAGCACGAATTCGCCGAAGGGCCCCCAGACATCGACCGGGTCGCCGGCGTGCAGGGCCCCAGCAAACAGGCGCGCGGCAAAGCCGTCGCCCGCCTCGGCCTGGGCACGCGTGATGTGGAACAGCAGGTTGCGATCATCGCAGGGGCAGGATGCCACCGGGTAGTCGCCGCGGAAATCGGCGCCGCCGCCGGCATAGCCCAGCGTGACGCCCTGGCCGGCAAGAAAGCGCAGCCGGTTGGTGCGCGGTGTCTGCAAGTGCAGCAGGTAGGTGCGATCGTCGAGGGGCGAAACGCTCTTCACCTTGGCGACGATCTGCTGTTCCGGAATGTCGCCTGGCGAGAGCGCCTCGACCATTTCGATGACCAGATCGGACACCGCCGTGTGCGAGCAGAGCAGCTTGTAGTTCTGCGCGCGCTCCACCGCCGACAGCGGGTAATCAGTGGTGCGCGTCTGGCGCAATTCGCCGGCAACGACACGCGCCTTGCAAAGGCCGCAATTGCCGTTGCCGCAACCATAGGATGGCGCCAGGCCGGCGCGCAGCGCCGCTTCCAGCACCGTCTCCGAGCCCTCGACGAAGAACTCGTGGCCGGAAGGCCTGACCATCACATGGGCCGTCATCACGCGCAGCATTTCGTCCATGACCGCCACCGTATCGGTTGGTTCCTGACTGCCGAGCACCGACGCCAGGCCATCATCGAGCATCCGGCCGAGTTCGCGCACCTGTTCGGCCGGTGATCCATGCGTCATCGTCTCGATCTTCTCGCGCAGCGCTTCGACCAGTTCGTGATAGCGGGACAGATGCCGGCGCACGTCGTCCAACTCCTGGCTCTGGGCGAACAGCCGCTGGGCCAGGACTTCCTGCGTCGGCAGCATCCGCTCGCGCACGCGCTTGCCGAAGGCCTGCTCCTTGATCTGAGTGACGCGCTCGAAGGCGCCGGTTTCCTCGAGATGGAGATCCGGATAGACGCGCAACAACTCGCCGCTGGCCACCATGCCATCGTAGGCCGCCAATTCGCCGTCGCGTATTTTTCTCTGCAGGTCGCCGCGGGAAACACCTATCAATTGAGCGGCCCGGGACAGGTTCAGGAGTTGGGTCATGGTGCCTCCTTGTTGTGTTTTCTTGTTTCGTCAGCATAACGGCAAATGCGCCGAAACTGGGGTTTGACGAAATTTTTACGGATGCGGTGATATTAACAGTTCAACGCGCATGGATTTGCCACTTCACCATGAGGCGTGCGGTCTTTTCCGACGGGGAGCGGTTCATGGATCTGCACAATGGGCATTGGGGCAAAACGGTTTTCTGGGGCATCGCCACGGCGGTGCTGTACGCGCTGATGTTCTCGAATTCCGACCTGCTTCTGCATCTGGCGCACACGACGCCGGAAGCCTGCGTTGTCGGCCATGGCGCAGACGCCGTCTACTTTCACAAGGTCGGGGTCGCCGCCTGCGTCGCCCAGGGGGGCCACATCGAGCCGGGCACCTGGTGGCACGTCCTGATTCCGATCCTGCTCGCCTTCGCCATTTCTTTCGTCCACGGCGCTTTCACGGGATTGTTCTGGGATCTGATGGGACTGAAGCCGGCCAGGAAATAGCCATGGAAGCGGTCCAGTTCATCGAGCTCAATGCCGCGACAGTATTCCTGCTGGTGCTGATCGGTTTCATCGCCGGCATGGTGTCGGGCTTCATCGGTTCCGGCGGCGCCTTCGTGCTGACGCCGGCCATGATGTCGCTCGGCGCCCCGGCCATCGTCGCGGTGGCATCGAACATCTGCCACAAGTTTCCCAAGGCACTGGTCGGAGCGGTCAAGCGCAACAAGTACGGCCAGGTCGATGTCAAGCTGGGTGTCGTGCTCGGCGTGGTGGCCGAAGCCGGCATGTTCTACGGCAAGCATGTCATGACCACCATCAAGCATGAGTTCGGCCATGTCGGCACCGACCTCTATGTCTCGGCGATCTTCATCGTCGTGCTGGCCGTTGTCGGCAGCTTCGTCCTGCGTGACTATCGCCGGCTCAAGGGCGCCGGCCACGACACGCCCGCCGAGGTGCCACGGTTCGCGCGCTGGGTACAGTCGGTCGAGATCCCCGGCACCATGATGCATTTCAAGCTCATCGGCGCCCGCGTGTCGCTGCTGTTCATCCTGCCCATCGGCTTCGCCACCGGCATGCTGGCCGCCACCATCGCCGTCGGCGGCTTCATCGGCGTGCCGGCCATGATCTACATCCTCGGCGTGCCGGCGATCATGGCCACGGCGACCGAGCTGGTCATCGCCTTCGTCATGGGTCTCGGCGGCACCATCTTCTACGGCTTCGAAGGGGCGGTCGATATCCGGCTGTCGATGCTGATCCTGCTTGGCTCGCTGTTCGGCATCCAGCTCGGCGCCATCGGTACCACCTACGTCAAGGACTACCAGATCAAGCTGGTGATGGCGGTGATCATGCTCACCGTGCTGTTCTCGCGCTTCTTCTACATTCCCGGCTACCTCTCGCAACTGGGCATGATCGCGTCCATCGAGGATGGGCATGTGACAACGCTGAAGACGCTCGGCGACAGCGTGCTCGCAGTAGCGCTGATTCTTGGCGCCGTGACGGTGCTGACCTCGCTCACCAAAGGTATTGCCGAGCATCGCAAGGCGGAAGGCAAGCGCGAACTGGCCGAGCGCATAGCCGCGCTGGCACCCCCTGCCGCCGCGCCGGCGACCACAGCAACCCTCGGCCGCATCCTGGTCGCCACGGATGGCTCGGAGTACAGCGCCGGCGCCGTGCGCACCGCCGCCGATCTGGCGCAGGCCGCCGGCGCGCGGCTGTTTGTTGCCGGCATTGCCGTCTACAACCCCGAGTATGCCTCGACGGTGCCCGGCCTAGAAGAGGCGGCGCTGGCCAAGGCGCGCGCCGACGTCGGCACCGCAGCGGCTATCGCCGGCGACGTCCCGCACGAGGTATTGATCGCCGAGGCCGAGGAACCGTCGCATGGCATCGTCGACGCGGCCGGCGAAAACCACGCCGACCTGATCGTCATGGGTCGTCGCGGCCGGCGCGGCATGGCGCGCGACCTGATCGGCGACGCCACCGCGCGGGTGATCGGCCACGCGCACTGCAACGTACTGGTGGCGCCGCGCGGTGCGAAGCTGAACGGCGGCGGCATCCTCGCGGCCACCGACGGCTCGACCCATGGCGACGCCGCCATCGCGGCCGCCAGCCGGCTGGCGAAGACGCTGGGGCGCCCGGCCACGGTCGTCTCGGTCGTCCTGCCCAGTCACAACGAGCAGCGCCGGCTGGAGGCCGTCGTCGCCGTCGAACGCGCCAAGGCCACGCTTGGCCGCGACGGAATCGAGACCACCGGCATCGTCGCCGAAGGCAGACCCGAGCAGGTGATCGTCGACCAGGCCACCCGGCTCGGCGCCGGCCTGATCGTGCTCGGCACCCACGGCCGCACCGGTCTCGAACGGCTGCTCATGGGCAGCGTCACGGAACGGGTCATCGGCTTCGCCCACTGTCCGGTACTGGCGGTAAAGGCGTCTTGAGGAGTCGATTGTCGTGCCGGGGCCACCGCTTGTGGTCCATAATCGGCACGATGAATGCGCCGCTGAAAATTCTCGTCATCGAGGACAATCCCGACCTGGCCGCCAATCTGGTGGATTTCCTGGCGGCACGCGGGCACATCGTCGATGCCGCCGGCGACGGCATCACCGGCTTGCGCCTCGCCACCACGCAGCACTTCGACGTCATCCTGCTTGACCTGATCCTGCCCGGCATGGACGGCATCACGCTCTGTCGGCGGCTGCGCGCGGCTGCGGACAACACCACGCCGGTACTCATGCTAACGGCGCGCGACACGCTGGAAGACAAGATCGCCGGCCTGGAAGCGGGTGCCGATGATTACCTGATCAAGCCCTTCGCGCTGCGCGAGGTGGCCGCGCGCGTCCAGGCCCTGGCCCGCCGGGCCGCCGCCACCCTGGCGCAAGGCCCGCTGCGGGTGGCCGACCTGAGCTTCGACACCAGCACCTATGTCGTCAGTCGCGCCGGCATGCCCGTCAAGCTGGCACCTATTCCACTGCGCCTGCTGGAAGCGCTGATGCGGGCCTCGCCGCGAGTCTTGCCGCGGGAGGAACTGGAACGCAGCGCCTGGGGCGATGCACCACCGGATTGTGATGCCCTGCGCGCCCACCTGCACATCCTGCGGGCCGCCATCGACAAGCCGTTCGATCGGCAATTGTTGCACACCCGGCGCGGCATCGGCTGGCAGATCGCCGCGACCGACGAAGCTGCCGATGTCGACTCGCCGTAGCCTCCGTTCCCGCGTCGCCATCGCCTTCGCGGGATTTGGTGCCTTGCTGGGGTTGCTGCTGTGTATCGGTCTCTGGTTCGCCGCTCACGACGTCGCCCAGCGGCTGATGGACCAGACGCTGAGGGCGGAGCTGGAGGACTACATGGCCCGCCGGGCGCGCAACCCGCACTCGCTGCCGCCCGACACGGCCAGCCTGCGCGGCTACGTGGCCGAAGGCGCCCCCGACGAGCGCATCCCGCCGGAAGTGCGGAACCTGCCACCGGGCCAGCACGAAGTCAGCCTTGGCGGAGCGCCGTTCCGGGTCGCCGTCGCCGACCGTGACGGCGACCGCTACTACATCCTGTTCAGCGAGGAACGTCAGCGCCGGCGGGAGCAGCGCTTCCTCGGCTACCTGGTCGCCGGTGCCGTCGTCATGACGCTGCTGGCGGCCATCGGCGGGCTGTGGCTGGCGGGCCGCGTGATCGCGCCGGTGACCGACCTGGCCAGGGCGGTGACCGACGCGGCGCCGGAGAATCCGCTCCACCTGACCAAGCAGGGCGAACCCGACGACGAGATCGCCGACCTCGCCGGCGCCTTCGATCACTACCTGGCGCAGCTGGCGGCCTTCGTCGAACGCGAGCGGGCCTTCGCCGCCGATGCCAGTCACGAGCTGCGCACGCCGCTGGCGGTCATCCGCGGCGCCGCCGAAGTGCTGGCCGATGACCCGGACCTTTCCGCCGCGCAAGCCGCCCGCGTGGCGCGCATCGAGCGCGCCGCGGCGGACATGACGGACCTGATCAGCGCCCTGCTGCTGCTGGCGCGCGAGGAAACGGCACCGGTCGAGGCAGCCTGCGACGCGGTGCAGGTCGCCCGCGATTGCATCGCCCGCTACCAGCCCCTGGCGCTAGCCCGCGGCACGACCTTGAATCTCGAAGCGCCGGACCCCGTCAGGCTGCACGTGCCGCCGGCGATGGTCGCCATCGTCGTCGCCAACCTGGTGCACAATGCCCTGGTCCATACCGAGCACGGCGTCATTGCCGTCCGCCTCGATGCCGATCGCCTGACCGTCAGCGACACCGGCGTCGGCATCGGCGAGGAGGAGATCCATCAGGTATTCCAGCGCTACCACCGGGGGCCGGAAAGCAGCGGCGCCGGCATCGGCCTGTCGCTGGTGAAGCGCATCTGCGACCGTCATGGCTGGCGCATCGCGCTCGACAGTCCCGCCACCGGCGGCACCACCGCAACGCTGCGCTTTACTTCGTCTGCTCGCTAGGCGTGCCGGCTGCCTCCCCTGGCTTTGCCTCGGGCGCATCGGGCGTGACATTTTGGCTGCCGTCATCGGCGGATGTGCCCTTGAGCTTCTTCTGGCGCTTCTCTTCCTGCTTGGCTTTCTTCGCCAGATCCCGCTGGCGTTTTTCGAACTGGTAGTTTGGTTTGGCCATGGCGTTTCCTGAGATTAATCGGGGCGATGGGTTGCCTGTTGGGGGTCGATGTAGCACCACTGGCCTTCCGCTAGGCCGAGCGCATCGAGCGTGAGGCCGCCGATGGCGACGCGGCACAGGGCCGTGCAATGGTTGCCGGCGGCGGCGAGCATGCGCTTGACCTGGTGGTACTTGCCCTGCTCGACGACGATTTCCAGGCTGTGCGTATCCAACTGCTTCGCCTGCGCTTTCAGCGGCGCAGGCTCGTCGTGCAGTTTGACGCCCCGCTTCAACTGCGCCAGCAGCTCGGCCGTGACGGGCTCGGCGGTGGTGGCGACATACACCTTGGGCACGTGGCGTTTCGGTGACGACAGCGCATGGATGAAGGCGCCGTCGTCCGAAAGCAGCAGCATGCCGGTGGTGTCGTGGTCGAGGCGACCAACGGCCTGCACGTCGCGGGCGATGAACTGGTCGGGCAGCAGGGTCATGATGCTTGGGTGGTGGCTGGGCTTGCGCGAGCACTCGTAGCCGGGCGGCTTGTTGAGGGCGATGTAGAGCTTTTCGCGGTACAGCCAATCTTCGCCGTGCACGCTGAACTCCAGCCCTTCGGGCGCGTAGACGGCATCGTGGTAGGTCACCGGTTCGCCGCCGACGCAGACGAAGCCGGCCTGGATCATCTCGCGGCATTCCCGGCGCGTGCCGAAACCCTGGGACTGGAGGATCTTGTCGAGCGACATTGTTTTCATCAACCGCACTGTACCGGAGTTGGCGCGGGTAAACTGCGCGCCTCACCGTTCCATCTCGTTCCACCCCCACCAGGTATTCCGCCGTGCTCGTCGCCAACAACATCACCATGCAATTCGGGGCCAAGCCCCTGTTCGAAAACGTTTCCGTCAAGTTCGGCGATGGCAATCGCTATGGCCTGATCGGCGCCAACGGCGCCGGCAAGTCGACCTTCATGAAGATACTGGCCGGCCTGCTGGAACCTTCCGCCGGCAACGTCAGCCTCGACGCCCACGAGCGCATGGCCTTCCTGCGCCAGGACCAGTTCGCCTTTGAAGACACGCGCGTGCTCGACGTGGTGCTGATGGGCCACGAGCAGATGTGGGCCTGCATGCAGGAGCGCGACGCCATCTACGCCAACCCGGAGGCGACCGAGGACGACTACATGAAGGCTGCCGACCTCGAGCACCACTTTGGCGAATACGGCGGCTACACGGCCGAGGCGCGCGCCGGCGAGCTGCTGCTCGGTGTCGGCATCCCCACCGAACAGCACGACGGGCCGATGCGCGCGGTGGCGCCGGGCTGGAAGCTGCGCGTGCTGCTTTGCCAGGCGCTGTTCGCCAATCCGGAGATCCTGCTGCTCGACGAGCCGACCAACAACCTCGACATCGACACCATCCGCTGGCTGGAGAACGTGATCAACGCGCGCGAGAGCACCATGATCATCATCTCCCACGACCGCCACTTCCTGAACCAGGTGTGCACGCATATGGCCGACCTGGACTACGGCCGGATCACAGTCTATCCGGGTAACTACGACGACTTCATGGAAGCCTCGGCACAGGCGCGCGAGCGGCAGTCCGCAGCCAACGCCAAGGCCAAGGAGCGCGTCGCCGACTTGCAGAACTTCGTGCGCCGCTTCTCGGCCAACGCCTCGAAGGCGCGCCAGGCCACCTCTCGCGCGAAGCAGATCGAGAAGATCAAGATCGAGGACATCAAGCCCTCCTCCCGCCAGTATCCGTGGATCGGCTTCGACTACGACGACAAGGAAAAGCTGCACCGCCACGCCGTCGAATTCGAGAAGATCGTCTTCGGCTACGACCCGAAGGTTCCGGTCATCAAGGGCTTCAGCACCACCATCGAGGCCGGCGACAAGGTCGCCATCATCGGCGAGAACGGCGTCGGCAAGACCACCCTGCTGCGCCTGCTGGCCGGCGAACAACTCGGCGGCCTGACGCCACAGCACGGCCAGCTCAAGTGGGCCGAGAAGGCTCGCCCCGGCTACTTCGCGCAGGACCATGCCGCCGACTTCGCCGAGGACATCAGCCTCACCGACTGGATGGGCCAGTGGGTACGCGCCGGCGGCTACACCGGCGGCGACGTCGAGACGCTGATGCGCGGCACCCTCGGCCGGCTGCTGTTCTCCGGCGACGAGGTGCAGAAGTCGGTAAAGGTGATCTCCGGCGGTGAGCAGGGCCGCATGCTGTTCGGCAAGCTGATCCTGCTGCGCAACAACGTGCTGCTGATGGACGAGCCGACCAACCACCTCGACATGGAATCCATCGAGTCGCTCAACAATGCGCTGGAGCGCTACAAGGGCACGCTGGTATTCGTCTCGCACGACCGCGAGTTCGTCTCCTCGCTGGCCACGCGCGTCATCGAGATCAAGATGGACGGCA
>DASRXN010000164.1:0-14016 GCA_035654135.1 Rhodocyclaceae bacterium
GCCTTGCCCATCAGGTCGGCCTCAAGGGCATCGAGTACGTTGCGCCCGAGGTTGAGGCCTCCTTCGAGTGCGCTATCGACGCGCACGTCGAACCAGGAATCGATGCTCTTGACGGCGAACTGTATCGACACGCCATAAATCAGGGCACCCGGTACCACTGCCATCAGTGCCAGCATGACCACCAGGCGGTACTTCAGCCGCGAGCCGAATACCCGTTGGCGATACTCGCGCCGCAGGCCGCGCAACTGGATGGAGACCAGCACCAGCAGGGCAATCGCGGCGATCGCATTGACGCCGAGGAGCAGCGGGTAGTGGCGGGCGAACAACTGGGTGTTGGCGCTTGCCGTCGCCAGCAGGAACAGCAGTATCGCGCCCAGCGCCGCGATGATGGACAGGGCAATGTTCATTTGCCCTCCACCGTCGGCGTGAATTGCCAGCGCAGCACATTCGCCTCGACCTGCCAGTCCTTGCTGGCGATGGCATCTACCTGGAGGGGCTTGGGCAGCTGGCTCTTGTCCAGCGCCAGGCGCACGGCGGCAGAATAGGTCTCGCCGGGCCTGATGGCCGCTTTGTCTGCAACCGGCAGCGCAGCGACGTGGCCCAGCATGCCCAGCGCCTCTTCAAGCGTGGCGAAGCTCCGGTGCAGGCCGCCGACCGACACGCGGTACTGGCGCGTCAGGGCATTGTAGGAAAGCCGGTAATTGACGATATGGCCGGCGATGTGTTCATCGATCCAGTACCAGCGTCGACGCGAAAGCGTGAATTCCAGGCTGAAGTTGAGCGGCACGCCGCGCGACACCGCCTCCTCGAACCGCGGCCCGAGATCGACAGCGAACTCGGCCGACAGTACGTAGCCTTCGTCGCCAAGGTTCAATTGCCCGCGCACCGGCTCTATGCTGCCGGCAAAGGCCGGCGCCGCCAGCAGCGCCAACAGCGCCAACAGCGCCAACAGCAGGGCCAGGCTAGCGTCTTTCCAGCAGCGCGTAATAAAACCCGTCATGATCGGCATCAGGCGTCAGTTGCCACTCGTTGCTGTCCCCGTGCGTCGGCAGCCGACGCGCATCGCCATGAGCGGCGACGAAGGCGGCGACCTGCTCGCCGTTCTCTGCCGGAAACAGCGAACAGGTTGCATAGAGCATTTTGCCACCCGGTGCCAGCGCCCGCCACAAAGCATCGAGGATTTCGGCCTGCATGCGGGCAAAACCTGCAATATCGTTGTCCCGGCGCAACCATTTGATGTCCGGATGCCGGCGAACGACGCCCGATGCCGAGCAGGGCACGTCGGCGAGAATGCGCTCGAAGGGGCGGTCGTCCCACCACTCGGCGAGATGCCGGCAATCCACGACTTTCACGTCGGCGGCCAAGCCAAGCCGGGACAGGTTTTCGCCGATACGCGCGGCACGCCCGGCATCGGCGTCGAGCGCTGTCAGGTCCAGATCGGCCAATTCCAGCAGATGCGCCGTCTTGCCGCCGGGCGCGGCGCAGGCATCGAGCACGCGCATGCCGGCGCGGGCGTCGAGCAGGGGCGCCGCCTGCTGGGCGCCCCGGTCCTGCACCGAGACGAGGCCCAGCGCGAAGCCGGGCAGTCGATCGACCGGCACCGGTTTGTCGAGACGGATCGCGCTGGCGTCGAGCGCCCTGCCTGAAATGCCGGCCTGCGCCAGTTCGGCGCAATAGTCAGTCGTGGTGACACGCCGGGCATTGACTCGCAGCGTCATCGGCGGCCGGCCGTTGCCGGCAGCGACAATGTCCTGCCAGCACGCCGGATAGGCGGCACGCAGCTTCTTAAGCCACCAATGCGGGTGTTGCCAATGGGCGGCCTCGTCGCCCTCTGCGGCCGCAGTCAGTGCCTCCCGCTGGCGCAGGAAATTGCGCAGCACGCCATTGACCAGCGCCTTGTACTTGCCGCGGCCAATGCCGGCGGCCGCGGTGACGGCCTGATCGACTGTCGTATGGGCGTCTTCAGGGCGCTCGGTCAGACGGTAGAGCGCGGCCAGCAACAGCCCGCGCACGACCGGCTCGCGCAGCGGCTTGTCGATCAGCCGGGCGAGAAAGAAGTCGTCGCGACCGCAGCGCCGCAGCGCACCATAGGCGAGATCCTGCGCCGCCGCGCGGGTGACGCCGTCGAGCGCAGCGGCTGCCAGCGCATCGTCGAGCGCCCGGCCACCGGTAACCGCCGCGATGACGCGGGCGGCGGCGAGCAGCGCGGTGGCGAGCGATGCCGAGGACAACTCAGTCGGCAAGCGTGAAGCAACTGCCGGACGCAATAGGCGTGCCGCGCAGGAAGTCGCCGACGGCCAGGCGCTTGCCACCCGGTTTCTGCAGTTCGGTCAGGCGCAGGGCACCTTCGCCGCAGGCAACGACGATGCCGGTGCCGTCAACCGCCAGCACGGTCCCTGGCGCGCCTGCAGCGGCGTCGGTGACAGCCCGCCAGATCTTGATCGTCGTGCCGTCCAGAATCGCCGTCGCGCCGGGAAAGGGGTCGAAGGCACGGATGCGGCGGGCGAGTTCCTCGGCCGGCCGGCGGAAATCCAGCAGCGCTTCCGTCTTGTCGATCTTGGCCGCGTAGGTGACGCCCTCGGCGGGCTGCGCCACGGGCATCAACTGCTCGAAACCACGCAGGGCCTCGACCACCAGCCGGGCGCCAAGCGCCGTCAGCTTGTCGTGGAGGCTGCCGGCCGTGTCGTCCGGTGCGATGGGCAGCGCTTCGGCAAGCAGCATCGGTCCCGTGTCGAGCCCGGCCTCGACGCGCATGATGGTGACGCCGGAATCACTGTCGCCGGCCTCGATGGCTCGCTGGATGGGCGCCGCACCGCGCCAGCGTGGCAACAACGAGGCGTGGATGTTGATGCAGCCAAGCCGGGGGATGTCGAGCACTGCCTGCGGCAGGATCAGGCCGTAGGCCGCGACGACCAGGATGTCCGTCCCGGTGGCGCGCAGCGGTTCGTGCGTGGCCGGGTCTTTCAGCCGCTCCGGTTGATGCACGGCAATGCCGTGCTCGAGCGCCAGTTGCTTGACCGGGCTGGGTTGGGGTTTCTGGCCGCGCCCGGCGGGGCGATCCGGCTGCGTGAGCACCAGCGGCACCTCGAAACCGGCCGCGAGAATCGCTTCCAGGGCGGCACGGGCGAATTCCGGCGTGCCGGCAAAGCTGACTTTCACGCGGTGATTCTGGCTTGCTTGGCCAGCTTGGACTTGATACGCGTCTGTTTGAGTTTCGACAAGTACTCGACGAAAACTTTGCCCTGCAGATGATCCATTTCGTGCTGGATGCAAACCGCCAGCAGATCCTCGGCGTCGAGCTCGAAAGGCTTGCCGTCCAGTCCGAGTGCCCGTACCCGGACCTTCTGTGAACGCTTGACCGTCTCGTAGATTCCCGGCACCGACAGGCAGCCTTCCTCGCCCTCGCATTCGCCCTCGCGGGAAAGGAGCTCCGGGTTGATCAGCGTCAGCAGCCTCGACCTGTCTTCGGATACGTCGATGACGATCACCTGCTTGTGCACATCCACCTGGGTGGCGGCCAGGCCGATGCCCGGCGCCGCGTACATGGTTTCGGCCATATCGGCCGCCAACTGGCGAATGCGGTCGTCTACGCACGACACCTGCACGGCCTTCTGATGAAGGCGAGGATCCGGGTAGCGCAAAATGGGCAATAGGGCCATAAAACGACTGCTGATATTATTGATGTCAGAAGAATTTGCCGGCAGAATCGATGGCATTCTCGCCCATCCGCCGGCGCCGATTGAGGATTCAGGCCATGCAACGCATTATATCTGCGCTGTTACTCTGCTTTTCAACCACGTGGGCTTTGGCCCAGGACGCAAGGCCGCTGGAGCTGGCGCCCGACGCGCCGGACCGGCACGTCGTCGTCCCGGGCGATACGCTCTGGGGCATTTCCTCGAAATTCCTCAAGGACCCTTACCGCTGGCCGGAAATCTGGCGCCTGAACGATGACCAGATCCGCAACCCGCATCGCATCTACCCGGGGCAGGTCGTCATTCTCGACCGCAGCGGTGCCGACCCCCAGCTCAAGCTGGGCACACTGATCAAAGCCGAGCCGCAGATCTACTCGGACAGCGACAAGGAAGCGATTTCCGCGATTCCGCAGCAGGTCATAGAGCCCTTCCTGACACAGCCGCTGGTCATCGAGGAAGGCGCGCTCACCACGGGGCCGCGCGTCGTCGCCACCCAGGAGAACCGGGTCAATGTCGGCACCGGCGGCGTCATCTACGTCAAGGGCATCGCCAAGCCGGCGGCCAAGATCTGGCAACTCTACCGGCCGGGCGCCGTGCTCAAGGATCCGGACAATGGCGAGGTGCTCGGCCACGAAGCCTACTATCTGGGCAGCGCCCGCGTGGCCAGGGAGGGCGGCGAAGGCGAACCGGCGACGCTGGACGTGATCGGCTCCAAGCAGGAAATCGGCCGTGGCGACAGCCTGATGCCCGCCGCGCGGCCCGAGGTGATGAGCTATCTGCCCCATGCCCCGACCAAAGCGATCAAGGGCCGGATCATGACCATTTATGGCGGTGTTGGCGAAGCCGGCAAGTACTCGATCGTCACCGTGTCGCGCGGCAAGACTGACGGCCTGGAGCAAGGCCACGTGCTGGCCATCTACCGGACCGGCGAAACCGTGACCAACCGGTTCGAGGACTCCAAGCCCGAGTCGGTCAAGCTGCCTGACGAACGCTACGGCCTTATGTTCATATTCCGGGTCTTCGACCGCGTTGCCTACGCCCTGATCATGGAAAGTTCGCGGCCAGTTTATCCCGGCGACGTCGTCCAGACACCTTAAGCACCCGCCAGCGTGGCTGCGGATGTCGCGCTGCGCCACTGGCTGCGCCTGACGCTGGTGCCCGGCGTCGGCGGTGAGAGCCGGCGCCAGCTCCTCAAGGCCTTCGGGCTGCCCGATGCGATTTTTGCCGCCGGTGGCAGTGCGCTGCGCGCAGTCATCGGCGCCGCACTGGCTGAACGCCTGCTCGGTCACGACTGCGAACGCGATATCGATGCCGCCCTGGAATGGGCGGATCAGCCCGGCAACAATATTGTCACCCTCGCCGACGCCGCCTACCCGCAGACGCTGCTCGCCGCTACGGACCCGCCGGTGCTGCTCTATGCCAAGGGGCAACCGCAGTTTTTGAACCGCCCGGGTTTGGCCATCGTCGGCAGCCGCAACGCCACCCGGCAGGGCGAAGCGACGGCCGAAGCGTTCGCCGCCGCGCTATCGGGCGCCGGATTGACCATCGTCAGCGGTCTGGCGTTGGGCATCGATGCGGCGGCACATAAGGGCGCGCTCACGGGGCGGGGCTCGACGATCGCCGTCATCGGCACCGGCGCCGACCGCATCTATCCTTCGCGCAACGAGGCTCTGGCGCGCGAAATCTCGGCGCGGGGAGTCATCGTCAGCGAATTCCCGCTCGGCACGCCGGCCATCGCAGCCAATTTTCCGCGCCGCAACCGCCTGATCGCAGGCCTCAGTCGCGGCTGCCTGGTGGTGGAAGCAGCCGAACGCAGCGGTTCGCTGATCACCGCCCGGCTGGCGGCGGACGGCGGACTGGACGTTTTCGCCATACCCGGCTCGATCCACTCGCCGCTGTCCAAGGGCTGCCACAAGTTGATCAAGCAGGGCGCCAAGCTGGTCGAGTCGGCACAGGACATCCTGGAGGAATTGCGCTGGGAAGCGATCGTTGCTGCAGCACCCGCCGCCGCAGCGCAGCCGGACGATCCGGAAGCGGCACGACTGCTGGAGATTCTGGGCTACCATCCCTGCGATCTCGACACCCTGGCGGCGCGCACCGGCTTGACGGCGGAGCAACTGCTTGCGATGCTGCTGCCGTTGGAACTGGAAGGGCACGTCGCCCAACTGCCTGGCGGCCGCTATCAGCGCATCCCGCAAAGCATCGCATGAGATTGTTTATGTTCGATATTCTGGTCTACGTATTCGAAAACTACCTGCCCGACGCCTGCCCGGAGCCGGGCGCGCTTGCCCGCAAGCTTTCCGCCGCCGGCTTCGAGGAGGACGCCATCTCGCAAGCCCTGCAATGGCTGGCCGGACTGGAACAGGTTCAGGACGAAGCGCAGTTTCACCTGCTGCCGCGGGCGGGAACCCACCGCCTCTACGACGAAGTGGAGATGGCCAGGCTGCCGGCCGACTGCCGGGGCTATCTGTCTTTCGTCGAACAGGCCGGAGCGATCGACGCAGCCACCCGGGAAATGATCGTCGAGCGCGCCATGGCCGTGGACAACCCGGACAACGCCGTCGTCTCGCTGGCGAAATTCAAGGTCATCGTGCTCATGGTGATGTGGCGCCGGCAGCTGTCGCTGGACAACCTGGTCTTCGAAAATCTGCTCGAAGAGGACGACGAGGACAGTCCCCCGCTCATGCATTGACTTGCCAGCGCCGGCAACCGGCGCTTATGATGCCGCGCTCATTCCGGTCGCGCCGCCATGTCCAAACAACTGATCATTGCCGAGAAACCCTCCGTCGCCCAGGATATCGCCAAGTCCCTCGGCGGTTTCACGCGCACCGGGGACTACTTCGAGAGCGACGACTACGTCCTTTCCTCGGCCATCGGCCACCTGCTGGAACTGGCGGTACCCGAGGAGTACGAGGTCAAGCGCGGCAAATGGACCTTCACCCACCTGCCGGTGATCCCGCCGCGCTTTACGCTGAATCCGATCGACAAGACCGCCGACCGCCTGAAACTGCTGACCCGGCTGATCAAGCGCAAGGATGTCACCGGCCTCGTCAATGCCTGCGACGCGGGCCGCGAGGGCGAACTGATCTTCCGCTACGTCGTCCAGCATGCGTTCGGCGAAAAGTCAGTCAAGCCGGTACGCCGGTTGTGGCTGCAGTCAATGACGGCCAATGCCATCCGCGACGGCTTCGCCCGCCTGCGCTCGGACCAGGAAATGCTGCCGCTGGCCGACGCCGCCCGCTGCCGTTCCGAGGCCGACTGGCTGGTCGGCATCAACGGCACCCGGGCCATGACTGCCTTCAACTCGCAGGAAGGCGGTTTCTACAAGACCACCGTCGGCCGCGTGCAGACGCCGACGCTGGCCATCCTGGTCGAACGCGAGAGTCGCATCAAGGCTTTCGTTTCACGCGACTACTGGGAAGTCGAGGGCGAATTCCAGGCCACGGCCGGCACCTATCGCGGCCGCTGGTTCGACGAAAAATTCAAGAAGTCCGATGACGAACATGCGAAAGCCGAGCGCCTGTGGGACAAGGCGAAGGCCGACGCCATTCGCGCCAAGTGTCTCGGCAAGCACGGCGAGGTGGAGGAAGAGAGCAAGCCCAAGACCGAACTGTCGCCGCTGCTATTCGACCTCACCAGCCTGCAGCGCGATGCCAACGGCCGCTTCGGCTTTTCCGCCAAGACGACGCTGTCCATTGCCCAGGCCCTCTACGAAAAGCACAAGGCCCTGACCTACCCGCGGACCGATTCGCGCTACCTGCCCGAAGATTACCTCGGCACGGTCAAGGACACTCTGAAGAGCCTGGCCGGCACGCCCTACGCTCCCTTTGCCGCCGAGATCGCCAAGAACGGCTGGGTGCATCCGAACAAGCGCATCTTCAACAACGCCAAGGTCTCCGACCACTTCGCCATCATCCCGACCGGCGCCGAGCCGAAGCATTTGTCCGAAGCCGAGCAGAAGGTCTACGACCTGGTGACGAAACGCTTCCTGGCCATCTTCTACCCGGCGGCGGAATACAACGTCACCACCCGCATCACCCGGGTCGAGAAGGAGGCCTTCAAGACTGAAGGCAAGGTGCTGGTCTCGGCCGGCTGGCTGGCCGTTTACGGCAAGGAAGCGCAGACCGACGAAGAGAACCCCAATCTGCCGCCCCTGCAACCAAAGGAGAAGGTCTGGGCCAACGACATCGAGGTCAAGGCCAAGGCCACGCAGCCGCCCGCCCGCTTCAACGAAGCGACGCTGCTTTCCGCCATGGAAGGCGCCGGCAAGCTGGTCGAGGACGAGGAGCTGCGCGAGGCGATGTCCGAGCGCGGCCTGGGCACGCCGGCGACGCGCGCGGCGACCATCGAGGGCCTGATTTTCGAGGAATACGTCCATCGCAACGGCCGTGAGCTGCAACCGACGGCCAAAGCCTTCTCGCTGCTGTTCGCGCTCGACAAGCTGGGCATCGACGAAATCCGCTCGCCCGAACTGACCGGTCTGTGGGAATGGAAACTGAAGGAAATGGAACACGGCCACCTCGGGCGTGACGAGTTCATGAAGCACATCACCGAGCAGACGCAGGTGATGGTCGAGCGCATCAAGAAGGGCGAACTGCCCGAGGGCACCTTCGGCAGCCTGAAGACGCCCTGCCCGCGCTGCGGCGGCGAGATCCGCGAAACCTACAAGCGCTTCGAATGCGCGAAGTGCGACTACAAGCTGTGGAAGGTGGTAGCCAGCCGCCAGTGGGAACCGGAAGAGATCGAGGAACTGCTGACCAAAGGCGCCATCGGCCCGCTCCAGGGCTTCCGCAGCAAGATGGGTCGCGCCTTCGCGGCGATGATCAAGCTAAACGCCGAGAAGATGCCGGAGTTCGACTTCGGCCAGGGCGGCGCGGATGGTGAAGCGGAGGAAGTCGATTTCTCCGGCCAGGAACCGCTGGGGACATGTCCGAAATGCCATGCCCGCGTCTTCGAGCACGGCATGGCCTACGTCTGCGAAAAGGGCGTTGGCGCGGCGAAGTCGTGCGACTTCCGCTCCGGCAAGGTGATCCTGCAGCAGGAGATTTCGCGCGCCGAAATGACCAAGCTGCTGGAAGCCGGCAAGACCAGCCTGCTCAAGGGCTTCGTCTCCAACCGGACGAAGAAGAAATTTTCCGCCTATCTCACCCGCGGCGCTGACGGCAAGGTCGGTTTCGAGTTCGAGGCGCGAGCGCCGAAGAAGGCAACCGCGACGAAGGCTGCGCCGAAAGTCAGCCCTGGCGACACGCCAGCGGCGGCGAAACCAGTAGCGAAGAAGCCCGCAGCGCGGCGCACGACAAAGAAATCAGGCTGACAGCTCGGCGGCGATCTCCGCACACTGCTCGATGTGGCGCCGGGCAATGCGTGTCAGCGTGAAATAGGCAATCGCGGCAGCGACGGCCTGACCGACCACCGGCGCGAAACGCGTCGCCTCCATGATGCCCAGCCGCGCTCCCGCGCGGCGCAACACGGCCAGAAACAACTGTGACGTGGCCATGCGGGTGGCGACGAAGCCGCCCGCGGCCGTGGTCAGCTTGTAGGCGAGCGCCTTGCGCGAGGGCGACAGCGACTCGATCTGCGCCTCGGTGAGTCCGAAGCGGCGGTTAATGTCCGTCAACAGCGCGAGCAGCACCGCGACGTCGGTGATAAGGTCGATGCCGGGCAGCGGCACGAACGACGCCATGGCCGACAGAGCCGCCCGGCGACGCGCCATGGCCAGGCACTGACGACGCAGTTCCGCCAGCGACTGTTCGCCGTAGGGGATCGCAGAATCGAAGGTGATCGTGGCTGCCATGGACGCCTCCTGCCCGGAATGAATCGACTGTAGTAGACAAGCGGTCCGCCCCGGGGTTCGGGACGGACCGGTGGCGGTTACTTGACGCTGAACTTCTGGCTGCCGACCGAAGCGCCATTCAGGAAGATCTCGACCTGATAGTCGCCCGCGGGCCAGCCGCCGGGCTTGCTGATATGGAACTCGCTGGTGGTCGGACCGGCCAGCGTCAGTTCCTGCGTGGTTTCGTTGACCTGGGCGGTCTTGTCGCCCTTGTGGAAGGTCCAGGCAGCCTTGACCGCGGCCTTGCCGCTGCCGATGGTGTCGACCGCGGCATAGATGGTGTCAGCCGGGGCGAAGCTGGTGGCCGGCGCGGTGACCTTCTTGTCGGCGCCGATCTGGTTGCCAAGCACCACCTGCTTGACCGACACCGGCACATTGACGACATCCGGGGCGGGCGCGACCGCGACAGGCGCGGGAGCGGGCGGCGGTGGGGGTGCTTCCTTCTTGGCACAGCCCACAAGCGCAAACAGGGTGGCGACAACAACGGTGACTTGCGACACGAGTTTCATGGCGATGACCTTTCGTAAGAATTGGGGATTCAGAGCGGAATCTTGATCTTCTGACCAGGAAAGATCTTGTTCGGGTCCTTGATCTCGTCCTTGTTGGCCTCGAAGATCTTCGGCCAGTCATTGGCGTTGCCATACTCGCGCTTGGCGATCTTGGACAGGGAATCGCCGGCGACAATGGTGTAGGTCTTGAAGGTGACTGCGGGTTCCGCCGCGGTGCTCGAGGCGCCGCTGGCGACATCGGAAAAGTCGGGCATGTCGTCGCCCGGGTTGTTGTTGCCTATGCTCATGTTTGCTCTCCTATGCATATTGACCGAAACCGGGGCGAACTCGAGCCCGACCCGAACCGGGGCGAAACTGGCGACTGCCAACCACCAGCATTCAGGCTGCACTATAGGCCGCTACCTCGGCAAGCGTTAGCCGGCGATGACACAAGTTTGCATTCATGTCGTTGCGGAGCGCTCAATGCTGACAACGCCTGTCAGGGCGCGCCGTTATACTCGGGACGAATTCGCGTTTGTTCCGAGTGGAGAGGTAACTTCAATGGACATCATCCAGTCGGTCGCCCTGGCCGGCGGGCTCGCCTGGGCCAGCGGCATGCGGCTCTACGCAGTGCTATTCACCGCCGGTCTGCTCAGCCGTTTCGGTTACGTGCAGTTGCCTGCCACCTTGCATGTGCTTGAAAATCCGCTGGTAATGGGTGTCGCCGGATTCATGTTGGCGGTGGAATTCCTGGCCGACAAGATTCCCGCGGTCGATTCGGTTTGGGACAGCATCCAGACCTTCATCCGCATCCCCGCTGGCGCCTTGCTGGCGGCCTTGGCACTCGGTGGCCACGATCCGGCGCTGATGCTCGCCGCCGGCTTGCTCGGCGGCACGCTGACCGCCGGCACGCACGCAGCGAAGGCCGGCAGCCGTGCCTTGATCAATGCCTCACCCGAGCCGTTCTCGAACATCGCGGCCTCTCTGGGCGAGGAAGCCTTGGTGGCATCCGGGCTGTTCACTGCCTTTCAGTACCCGGTGGTGTTCCTGGTGCTGCTCGGTGTCTTCATCCTGGTGCTGATCTGGCTGCTGCCGAAGGTATTCCGGGGCGTCCGCATGGTATTCGGCCGTCTGTTCGGCAAGGCTCCGGGCTAGTGTCCTTCGACGCAGATCTCGCGCCGCGCCACCGCCAGGGCGGTGCGCGTCAGCAGCATGGCGATCACCAAGGTCAGAATGCCGAGCAGGCCGGCGGCCAGCCACGAATAAAGGGCCAGCCCCGTTTCCTTGTACATGATCAGCGTGGCGATGGTGACGGCCGCCAGCGGAAACGAATAGGCCCACCAGGACAGGAAGAATTTCAGCCGGGCAAATAGACGAATCTGCACGAACAGCAACAGCGTGAAGAACAGTGCCACGCCGTACAGGACACGGGCGAAGGCATCGATGCCGTCGACCAGGTTGTAGTACGAGATGAAACCGACCGCGGGCGGTGCAATGAAGATGAACAGCGTCGGCATCAGGCGCTCCGGCAGGCTGCCGTGGAAGATCAGCCGGTAGAAGATGATGGCGGTCAGCACCGGCCAGAAGAACAGGCCCAGGCTGAAGAAGAACCAGGAGATTTCCGGCGAGGCGTGGTGCATGCCGGCGATCGGCACCAGGATGTTGCCGACCACCGGGATGAACCACGCCGGGTTCAGGTGCGCGATCTCGTACTTGGTATGGTGGATCCACGACGACAGCACATAGAGGGTCAAAGTCAGGTGCAGCGACACGCCGACCACCCACAGCCAGAACGACAGCTCGACACAATCGCGCAGGAAGGCGATGGACAGCAGGATCAGGGCGATGGAAATGGTCGGCACGAAAGCGACCTTGACCGGGTGCTGAAGTTCGCCGATGACATCCCGCGAATATTTCACCGCCTTGGCGGCATAGAGGACAGCGAGTAATACGAACAGTGCGGCGGTGACCGGCAGCAAAATGGGACTGAGGGCGAAGCCCAGCCCGAAAAGGTGCTCGGCCCGGCTCCAGGCAATGGTGAAGCCGGACATGCCCATGATCATGGCGAACCATGAAACGGGAAAACTCTTCAGGCGGGTGGGCACGGCGCTCATGGGTGGTCCCTGACAAACGAAAGGGCCAAGACTACAAGGTTTCGGCTGGTATCGGGCGACCGCAACAACTGTTCGCGCGGAGTATGGATTCGGTGGTCGGCGAGTATCGTTCCCGAATGGCACTTCGCAAGGGGACAAAGCTGTCCCGGCTGATGCCGTGGAAAAACGGATTGTTGTCCCGCTCCTCGCCGATGCAACTCACCCACCGGCCGGCCTGGCCATGGCCGGGATACACCAGGGTTTCGGCCGGCAGCGACAGCAGGCGCCGCGTGACGCTGTCGAACAGCATGATGCCGCTGCTGCCCGGCTCGTCGATGCGACCGCAACTGCCGATAAGCAGGCTGTCACCGGTGAACAAGCGGTCTTGCCAGCGGTAGGTCAGGCAGCCCGGTGTGTGCCCCGGCGTCGCCAGTACCTCGATCTCCAGCTCGCCGATGGCCAAGGTGTCACCATCGTCCAGCAGACGATCGGCCGCGCCGATGCCCGAGTTGCGAGCCACCGCCACCCGCGCACCGGTCCATTCCCGCAGGGTGTCGGCAGCCGAAATGTGGTCTGCATGAAGATGCGTTTCAAGCACCCACGTCAAACACAAGTCGAGTTCCTTCAGCACGCCAAGGTAAAGCAGCACTTGTCCGACCACGGGATCGATGATCACCGTCTGACCGGAATGGCCGCACCCGAGGACATAGGAGAAGGTCTCTGTCGCCGGATCACGAAACTGCCGGAAATGCGCCATCGTCAACACGGCCGAAGCTTCGGTTTGCAGTCAGCGCAGAGAAAGTAACCGCCGGCTTTGCCATGACCGGCCCGGATGCTGCCGCCCTTGGTGGGCTTGCGCAGGCCACAGGACTGGCAGATCCGGAAGCGGATATCGATGGGCGGCGGCCTGACGTATGGGTTCATTTGATCGAGCGAATGTCTTGCCATTACCGGTAACTCACTCAAGAACCATGCCGAATCCCGGTCTTACTCTGGAAGCATTAAGGCAATGATTCATAACGTTTCTCGGAATGAGTCCCTTGTATTTGGCAGCTCGCATGCCAATAATGGCGGCAGTCTTGTCTGGCGAAAGGGTGCCGTTTCTGGCGCCCTCCTGGTCGATCCGGAGGTCCGATGGTCCACTCAGCCCGTAACCTGCCCGAACTCGTGTCGTTCCTGGACGGCCTGGCGGAACCGCGCATTGTCATGGACCGCAACTACCGCATCGTCGCCGCCAATGCCGCCTACAGTAGGGAGTTCGGCGGTGGCCGGCCGGTGGTCGGGCGCCTGTGCTACGAGGTCTCCCACCACTTCACCGTGCCCTGCGACCAGGCGGGCGAGTCCTGTCCCCTGCAGGGCAGCCGGGCCGACGGCCAGAGCCGGCGTGTCCTGCACCTGCATCACACCCCGCGCGGCGAGGAACACGTCGATGTCGAGACGACGCCCGTGCGGGACGAGTCGGGCCACATCGGCTACTTCGTCGAAACCATGCGGGTGGTCCGCCACGCCAGCGGTCGGCCGGCCGCGCAAGGCCTGGTTGGACGCTCGCCCGCGTTCACGCGCATGCTGGCGCTGGTCATGCGCGTAGCGCCCTCCGAGGCCGCCGTCATGCTGCTCGGCGAAACCGGCACCGGCAAGGAACTGGTCGCTCGGGTGATCCACGAGGCCAGCCCACGCGCCGAAGGCCCCTTCGTCGCGGTGGACTGTTCGGGGCTGACCGAAACCCTGTTCGAGAGCGAACTGTTCGGCTACGAGAAGGGTGCCTTCACCGGTGCTACCCACCGCAAGGAGGGGCTGGTCGAGGCGGCATCCGGCGGCACCCTGTTCCTCGACGAGATCGGCGAACTGCCGCCATCCCTGCAGGTGAAGCTGCTGCGATTGCTGGAAACCGGTACCTACCGGCGCGTCGG
>DASRXN010000165.1:0-3949 GCA_035654135.1 Rhodocyclaceae bacterium
CGGGTTGCCCTGTAGATACGCAGAAGTCCTTTGTTGCACCGCGTTTTGTTGCCGCGTAAACCTTGGCACGCGGCATGCTTAAGACAGCGCAGCGCGACGGCAGGACCGGCCGGTCGGGAGGTGAAGGGACGCATGAAGAAAATCGAAGCCATCATCAAGCCCTTCAAACTGGACGAAGTGCGCGAGGCACTTTCGGAAATGGGCGTCACCGGCCTGACGGTCACCGAGGTCAAGGGCTTCGGCCGCCAGAAGGGCCACACCGAGCTCTATCGCGGCGCCGAGTACGTGGTCGACTTCCTGCCCAAGATCAAGCTGGAAGTGGTGGTGGCCAACGAGGCCGTCGAGCCGGCCATCGAGGCCATCGTCAAGGCGGCCCGCACCGGCAAGATCGGCGACGGCAAGATTTTCGTTTCCACCGTCGAGCAGATCGTTCGCATCCGCACCGGCGAGACGAACGAAGCCGCAATCTAAATTTCGCGAGCGACCATTTCGAGGGCTGGCAGGTCGCCGCGGAAATAGCGGGTGGCGAAGCTCTTGCCGCCCTTGACGAGGATACCCTCGCGCACGAAATCCGAGACCACGCGGCTGACCGTTTCCGCGGCAATGCCGAGGATGGCCGCCATGTCCTCGACGCCGAAGCGGTGGATGCGGTCGCCGTCCTCGGTCACCCGTAATCTCAGCAGCAGCCGGGCCATGCGCGTGCGCGCCGGCAGGTTGCCGGCGGTCAGTTCGGACAGCCAAGTTTCCGTCTCGCGCAGCGTGTCCTGCGAGGTGCGCAACAGGCGCATCTGCAGGTTGCCATGCTTGGACACGAAGTCGCGGAAGTAGTCGATCGGCACCCGGCAGGCGCGTACCTCGCCGACAGCCACCGCCGTGTGCTCGTAGTTTTCGCCGAAGGCGGATTCAATACCGGCGACGTCGCCCTTCTTGAGCACGCGGATGATGCGCTGGCCTCCGGCCTGATCGTACTTGACCATCTTCACGGCGCCGTGGCGGATGCAATAGACACCTTCGGTCGGCGCGCCCATGTTGAAGAGCGCCGCGCCATGTCCGTAATCGAAATCCTCGATGCCGATGTGGAAGTCGATCAGCTCGTCGAGCGTGACTTCCGAGCAAACCATCTCGTGCCGCAACGTGCAGTCGAAACAATTGCTGCGTCCCTGGCAGCGGATGGTGGGGGGGAGTCGAGTCATGGCCGCGGATTATCCCACTAAGGCCGGTGCGTGGGCTTGCCCTCGATCAAGACCAGCACCGCCCCGGCGCCCCCTTCGGCGGCGCGGGCCTGGCAGAATGCCAGCACTTCCTTGCGCTGGGCCAGCCAGCCGAACACCAGCTTCTTCAGCACCGGCTCGCGCCCGGGTGAGCGCAGGCCCTTGCCATGCACGATGCGTACGCAGCGATGTTCGCGCACCATGCATTCAGCGAGGAACAGCGCGACATGGTGGCGGGCCTCGTCGCGGTTCATGCCGTGCAGGTCGAGATGGGCCTGCACCACCCAGCGGCCCCGGCGCAGGTCGCGCAGCACGTTCGGCGACATGCCGGGTCGCTGCCATGCCGCCTCGTCGCCGCCTTCCAGGTGCAGGTCCAGCAGTTCGGGCGCGAAGATCGACTCGGCCAGCGCCGCCTGCTCGTCGCGCTGTCGCTGGCGGGGAATCGGCGGTGGTGGTGGTGGCTCGTGGTGGACGCGGTCGAAAGTCAGCGGTCGCGCATCGCCGACCGCCGCCCGGAACAGGGCGCGGGCATCGTCTTCAGCCTGCGCACCCTTGGCCATTTCAATGGCCCAGACTGTCCAGATACCGCTCGGCGTCCAGTGCCGCCTCGCAGCCGCTGCCGGCACTGGTGACCGCCTGCTTGTAGATGGGGTCCTGCACATCACCGGCGGCGAAGACGCCGGGGATGCTGGTAGCCGTGGCATTTCCCTTGCGGCCGGCCTGGGTGACGATATAGCCGTTCTCCATCTCCAGTTGGCCTTCGAAGATGTCGGTGTTGGGTTTGTGGCCGATGGCGATGAAGACGCCCATCAGCTTGATGTCCTCGGTCGCACCGGTCTTCACGTTCTTGACGCGCATGCCGGTGACGCCGGTCTTGTCGCCGAGCACTTCGTCAAGCACGGAGTCCCAGCGGATCGTGACCTTGCCGGCCTTCTCCTTCTCGAACAGCTTGTCCTGCATGATCTTCTCGGCGCGGAACTTGTCGCGGCGATGCACGACCGTCACATGCTTGCAGATGTTGGCGAGGTACAGCGCTTCTTCGACCGCGGTGTCGCCACCGCCGATGACGGCGACATCCTGGTTCTTGTAGAAGAAGCCATCGCAGGTGGCGCAGGCGGAGACACCCTTGCCCGAGAACGCCTGCTCCGATGGCAGGCCGAGATACTGGGCCGAGGCGCCGGTGGCGACGATCAGCGCGTCACAGGTGTATTCGCCGGCGTCGCCGATCAGGCGGATGGGCTTCTCGGTCAGCTTCGCCGTATGGATGTGGTCGAAGATGATCTCGGTATTGAAGCGTTCGGCGTGCTTCTGGAAGCGCGCCATCAGGTCCGGGCCCTGGACGCCGTCGGCGTCGGCCGGCCAGTTGTCCACATCGGTGGTCGTCATCAACTGGCCGCCTTGGGCGAGGCCGGTGACGAGGACGGGGTTCAGGTTGGCGCGGGCGGCATAAACAGCGGCCGTGTAGCCGGCGGGGCCGGAGCCGAGGATCAGCAGTTTGGCGTGGCGGGTAGTCATGGTCGGGGTTCAATTCCATTGAGGTGCTTGTATTGCGTGGATTATAAGACCGCGGCCCGGCCACACCCCATTGCCGGTTGCTATCGGGTCAATAGCAAAGAAAACCGCCCCCTGCTCGCTGGTTTGCCTTCCCGCGCCGGCGGCAGAATCGATATGTTTCCGTTCGAGCGTCCGGCGTCATGACCATTGCCTTGACACAGCGAAATCCCTCCCTCCCGCTGCCCGAAAAAATCGCCGCCCTGGTGCACGAAGTGCGCTGGCTGGTGGTGGCTGCCATCGGCATCTACCTGGCGCTGATCCTCTGGGGCTACAACGGCGCCGACCCGGGCTGGTCGCACGCCGCCCGCGCCGAGCAGATCGCCAATCCCGGCGGCCGCTTCGGCGCCTGGCTGGCCGATCTGCTTTTCTATCTGTTCGGGCTCTCGGCGTGGTGGTGCGTCGGGCTGCTGTTCTTCCTCGTCGCCTGGGGTTACCGGCGGCTTAACATCCTGTTCGGCGGCGACCGGCGACCGCTGACTATCGCCTTGTTCGGTTTCGCCGTCCTGCTGCTGGCCAGCAGCGGCATGGAAGCAATGCGCTTCTGGAGCCTCAAGGCCGCCCTGCCACTGGTGCCCGGCGGCATGCTGGGGCTGGAAATCGGCCGACTGGCGACCAGGTTCCTCGGTTTCACCGGCGGCACCCTGGCCCTGCTGACCCTGTGCCTGGCCGGCGTGACGCTGTTCCTCGGTGTTTCCTGGCTTGGCGTTGCCGAGCGTGTGGGTGCCCTGCTGGAAGACATCTGGTTCGGCGGCATCGAGCTCTGGCAGCGCTGGCAGGATCGCCGCTACGGCCGCGCCGTGGCGGAAAGGCGAGAGGCTACCGTCGAAGGCGTGCGGCGCAAGTTCGAGATCACCCCGCCGGTGCGTATCGAGCCGGTGGAACTGGAAATTCCGCGCGCGCCCAAGGCCGAGGCGCGCATCGAGAAGGAGCGCCAGCAGCCGCTGTTCTTCAGCGGCGTCGGCGACGCCCTGCCGCCGCTGCGTCTGCTCGACGAGCCGGTGCATGATCCCGCTTCCGTGCCCGCCGCCGAGACGCTGGAATTCACCTCGCGCCTGATCGAGCGCAAGCTCGGCGACTTCGGCGTCGAGGTCAAGGTGGTGTCGGCCCATCCCGGCCCGGTGGTGACGCGCTATGAGATCGAGCCGGCCACCGGCGTCAAGGGCGCCACCATCGTCGGCCTCGCC
>DASRXN010000166.1:0-6870 GCA_035654135.1 Rhodocyclaceae bacterium
GGCCACGGCTGCATCGGCTGTTCCGAGGACGGCTTCTGGGACAAGGGCAGCTTCTACGACCGCGTCACCGACATCAAGCAGTTCGGCGTCGAAGCGAACGCCGACAAGGTCGGCGGCACCGCGGCGGCGGTGGTCGGCGGCGCGGTGGCCGCGCACGCGGCCGTCAGCGCGCTGGCGCGCGCCCGCAACCAGACCGGCATCGACGTTCCGAAGGAAGGAGATAAATAATGGGCGCTTACGAAACCCAGGGCTTCAAGCTCGACAACTCGGGCAAGCGGCTCGTCGTCGATCCGATCTGCCGCATCGAGGGCCACCTGCGCGTGGAAGTGAACCTCGATTCCAGCAACACCATCCGCAACGCCGTGTCGACCGGCACCATGTGGCGCGGCCTGGAGGTGATCCTCAAGGGCCGCGATCCGCGCGACGCCTGGGCCTTCACCGAGCGTATCTGCGGCGTGTGCACCGGCACCCACGCGCTGACCTCGGTGCGCGCAGTCGAGGATGCGTTGTCGATCAAGATCCCCGAAAACGCCAACACCATCCGCAACCTGATGCAGTTGAACCTGCAGGTGCACGACCACCTGGTGCATTTCTACCACTTGCACGCGCTCGACTGGGTCGACGTGGTGTCGGCGCTGAAGGCCGATCCCAAGCGGACTTCCGAGCTGGCGCAGTCGATCTCCTCGTGGCCGCTGTCGTCGCCGGGCTACTTCCGCGACTTGCAGAACCGGCTCAAGAAGTTCGTCGAATCCGGCCAGCTTGGCCCGTTCGCCAACGCCTACTGGGGCAATCCGGCCTACAAGCTGCCGGCCGAAGCGAACCTGATGGCCGTGGCGCACTACCTGGAGGCACTCGACTTCCAGAAGGAAATTTGCAAGATCCACACTATCTTCGGCGGCAAGAACCCGCACCCGAACTGGCTGGTCGGCGGCGTGCCCTGCGCCATCAATGTCAATGATGTCGGCGCCGTCGGCGCGCTCAACATGGAGCGCCTCAACTACGTCAAGAGCATCATCGACCGCAGCAAGGAATTCGTCGAGCAGGTGTATATCCCCGACCTGCTGGCCATCGCCTCGTTCTACAAGGGCTGGCTGTACGGCGGTGGCCTGTCGTCGCAGGCGGTGATGTCCTACGGCGACTTCCCGGACCGGGCCAACGACCACTCCACGGCCAATCTTCTCTTGCCGCGCGGCGCCATCATCGGCGGCAACCTGAACAAGGTGCACGAGGTCGACCTCAAGGACCCGGAGCAGATCCAGGAATTCGTCAACCACTCCTGGTACAAGTACGCCGACGAGAGCAAGGGCCTGCATCCGTTCGACGGCGTCACCGAGCCGAATTACAAGCCGGAAGGCCCCAACTTCAAGGGCACGCGGACCAAGATCGAGAACCTCGACGAGTCGGCCAAGTACTCCTGGATCAAGGCGCCGCGCTGGCGCGGCAACGCGGTCGAGGTCGGCCCGCTGTCGCGCATGGTGCTCGGCTACGTGCAGGGCAAGCAGTATCCGTTCATCAAGGACACCATCGATGCGGTGCTGAAGAAGCTGGACGTGCCGGTCACGGCGCTGTTCTCGACGCTGGGCCGTACCGCGGCGCGCGGCATCGAGTGCCTGTACTGCGCCGACCTCCAGCAGACGCAGTTCGCCAAGCTGATGGCCAACATCAAGGCCGGCGACACCACGACCGCCAACGTCGAGAAGTGGGACCCGTCGACCTGGCCGAAGGAGGCCAGGGGCGCCGGCTTCACCGAGGCGCCGCGCGGTGCGCTTGGCCACTGGGTGAAGATCAAGGATGGCAAGATCGACAACTACCAGTGCATCGTGCCGACCACCTGGAACGGCAGCCCGCGCGACGGCAAGGGGCAGATCGGCGCCTTCGAGGCATCGCTGATGAACACGCCGCTGGCCAAGGCCGACGAACCGCTGGAGATCCTGCGCACCCTGCATTCCTTCGACCCCTGCCTGGCCTGCTCGACGCACGTGCTGAGCCCGGACGGCCAGGAGATGACCTCGGTGAAGGTGCGCTAACCGTTCCAAGGAGACTGCCATGCTCGCGCAACAAGACGCATTCGAGGCGGAACGGCAGGCCCGGCTGGTCAAGGCCATCTATGTGTACGAGGCGCCGCTGCGCCTCTGGCACTGGGTGAATGCCCTGGCCATCACCGTGCTCGCCATCACCGGCTTCCTGATCGCCAACCCCTTCCCGACCCAACCGGGCGAGGCGAGCGAGAACTTCCTGATGGGCTACATCCGCTTCGCACACTTCTCGGCGGCCTACGTGTTTGCGGTCGGCTTCCTCGGCCGCATCTACTGGGGCTTCGTCGGCAACCACCACGCGCGGCAGATCTTCATCCTGCCGGTGTGGGATGCAAAGTGGTGGACCGAGGTGTTCTACGAGCTCCGCTGGTACCTGTTCATGGTCAAGGAGCCGAAGAAGTACGTCGGCCACAACCCGCTGGCGCAACTGATGATGTTCCTGTTCTTCACCATCGGCGCGGTGTACATGATCTGCACCGGCTTCGCGCTCTACGGCGAAGGGCTGGGGCTGGGCAGCTGGGCCTCGGCCATGTTCGGCTGGGTGATCGCGGCGGTCGGCGGCAACAGCCAGCAGGTGCATGCATGGCACCACATGGGCCTGTGGGTGACGCTGATCTTCGTCATGGTTCACATCTACGCCGCCATCCGCGAGGACATCATGAGCCGCCAGAGCCTCATCTCGACGATGATCTCCGGCTGGCGAATGTTCAAGGACTGAGCCATGGAAGACTACGCCAGCGACGTGCTCGTACTGGGGATCGGCAACCTGCTCTGGGCCGACGAGGGCTTCGGCGTGCGCTGCGCCGAAGTGCTCGACCGGCAGTACGAGCTGCCGGCCACGGTGCGGGTGATGGACGGCGGCACGCAGGGCCTGTACCTGCTGCCCTACGTCCAGCAGGCGACGAAACTGATCGTCTTCGACGCCGTCGATTACGGTCTGGACCCGGGCACGGTCAAGCTGGTCGAGGACGACGAGGTGCCGCGCTTCATGGGCGCCAAGAAGATGAGCCTGCACCAGACCGGCTTTCAGGAAGTGATCGCCGCCGCGATGTTGACCGCCCAGTGCCCGGAACGCATGCTGCTGATCGGCGTGCAGCCCGAGGAACTGGACGATTACGGCGGCAGCCTGCGCGACGTCGTCAAGGCACGCGTGCCGGAATGCGTCGAGGCCGCCGTGAAGCGCCTGGCCGAGTGGGGATACCCCGCGCGGTGGCGTGCCGCCACGGCTGACTTTTCCAACGACGCCCTGGCCATAGATGCTTACGAGGCCGGCCGCCCCTCGCACGAAGTCGCCTGCCGCATGGGCGACGACCGCTTCCTGGCCGCCTGACCATGTGCCTCGGCATCCCCATGCAGGTGATCGTCGCCGAAGGCCACAGCGCCGTTTGCCGCGGCCGCAACGGGCTGGAACGCATCGACACGCTGATGACCGGCCAGCTCGAACCGGGCCAGTGGGTGCTGAGTTCGCTCGGCGCGGCGCGCGAGGTGATCGACGCACAGCGCGCGGCGCAGGTCGAGTCGGCGCTCGATGCGCTGAATGCCGTGCTGTCCGGCGCGGGCGATGTGACTTTCTTGATCGACCACCACTTCGCCGACCTGGTGAACCGCGAACCGCAACTGCCGGAATTCCTGCGGCCCAAGATGGAGATGGAAACATGAGCCTGTACAGCAATCCCACACTCGCCCGCTTGGCCGAGCACTTCCAGCGTCTGACCGCGCAGCACGGCTGCACGGTGGTGACGGCCGACAGCTTCGACGAGTTCATCAGCGAACCCGGCGAGAGCGTGATCCTGTTCACCGAAGATCCGCAGCGCGTGCCCGAGACCTGGGACATCGCGGTGATCCTGCCCGAGCTGATCAAGGGCCTGTCGAAGCAGCCGCGCGTCGGCTTGCTCGCACCCGCCGACGCGCATGCGGTCTCGTCGCGCTACGGCATCCGCCTGTGGCCGGCGCTGCTGGCCGTGCGCGGCGGTGCTTATCTGGGCGTGATCGAGGGGCTGAAGGACTGGGGCATTTACGCGGCGCAATTGCCGCAACTGCTGGCCGCGCCGGAAAGCCGGCCGCCAAGTATCGGCATTCCCGTCCAGACCGTCGGCGCCAGCGCGTCCTGCCATTGAGGAGCACCACCATGTTCTCGTTTCCCATTCCCGTCGTCGCCGGCCCAATAGAAGGCCGAATGGGTCCCGGTTCCCAGCCCGCAGAGGAACTGCCGCTCAATATGCTGGGCGTGCCTTCCGACATGCACACCTTCCGACCGCCGATCATCGACTCCGAGGCCGCCCCCGAGGTCTATCGTGCCGCGCTCGACGTCCTGCGCCATGTGCTGGCCGGGCTGGAAACGCTGACCGGCGAGACCGCGCAAACCTTTCGCATGTCGATGCGCGGCCTCGATCCGGCGGTACTGAAGGAAGCGAACGAGATGCTCGGCCAGGGTGAGGTCAGTGTGCTCGCCGACGGCCTGAACGCGCAGGAAACCACCTTCACAGGCATCTGGCGCGTTCGCAGCGAAGGTATCGACGAACTGGAAGCCGGCCCGTTCCCGACTGCGCTGCGCCAATTGGCCGCCGCCCGGCGCATGCCCGCCGCTGGGGTCGATGTACCGCCCGCCAACCTGATGAACGCGCCGGCGCTGCTGGCCGAGATCCGCGACGCCTCGGCGCGCTGCCGGCCCGGCGACGCGGCGCACGTGATCAACCTCTCGCTGCTGCCGGTGACCCCCGAGGACACCGACTACCTCGACGCCGTGCTCGGCCGCGGCGGCCTGTCGGTGCTGTCGCGCGGCTTCGGCAACTGCCGCATCACCGCCACGGCCTACCCGAACGTCTGGTGGGTGCAGTACTTCAACTCGATGGAAAAGCTGATCCTCAACTCGGTCGAGGTGGTCGACGTGCCGGCCGTGGCGCTGGCCGCCGCCGAGGATTTTGCCGACAGCCGCGTGCGGCTGGCGGAATGGATTGAGTCGCTGGCGAGCGCGCTATGAGGTTTCCCGAACACGCCTTCGAACGTACCGGCACGGTGGTCGCCGCCGACGCGATGGCGCGCTTCGAGTGCGGCGTCTGCTGGCATGTGTACGATCCGGCCGAGGGCGACCCGGTCTGGCAGGTCGCGCCCGGCACGCCCTTCGCGGCGCTGCCCGACCACTGGACCTGCCCGAACTGCGAGGCGGCGCGCGAACGCTTCCTGGTACTGGCCGATGATTGAGGAAAGATTCGGCGTTGCCGAACTCGAAGCCGCCTTCCGGCGCATCGCGGCGACGCGCATGGCCGGACTGCCGATCAACCATGCGCGCCTGGCCGTGGAAGGCGTCGGCTTCCGGCGCTGGGAAGGCAAGTGGCTGGGGGTGCTGGTCACCCCCTGGGCCATGAACCTCGTGCTGCTGCCCGAGTCGGATACCGAATTCGAGATGCTGGCCACCGATCGGCGCCAGACCTGGCGCTTCCCCTCGGGTGAGTATGATTTCATGGGCGGCGACGAGGAGGAGTGCGGCGCCTTCCAGTTCTGTTCGCTGGTTTCACCGATCCCCGAGGAGGGAATTCCGGACCAGGCAGCCGCGCGGGCGTTGGCGGCGGAAGTCCTGGTCCAGCTTTTCTCCGACCCGGCCGACGAAGTGGTCATGGCGCCGGCCAAGACCGAAACCCCGCCGCGCAAACTGATTTCCGGGCCGCTGAGCCGACGCGGTTTCCTCAGCGGGGGCCTGGCCGGGTAAACTTCAGGTCAACACATTTCCGCTTGCCGCCATGCATGAAATGTCCCTCGCCGAGGGCATCCTCCAGTTGATCGAAGACGCCGCCAGGCAGGAGAACGTTAACCGCGTCAGTGCGGTCTACGTCGAGGTCGGGCAACTGGCCAGCGTCGAAGTGGAGTCGTTGCGCTTCTGCTTCGACGTGGTGATAAAGGACAGCGTCGCCGACGGCGCGCGACTGGAAATCATCGATGTGCCCGGCACCGGCTGGTGCATCGATTGCAGCCAGTCGGTGCCGATGAGCGACAAGCTGGGCGGTTGCCCGCGCTGTGGCGGCTACCGCGTGCAGGTAACGGGCGGCACGGAAATGCGCGTCAAGGAACTGGAAATCGAGTAGGGGAACGACCATGTGCACCACTTGCGGCTGCGGCCACGGCGAAACGAAGATCGAGGGCCATGCCCACGATCATGATCATGAGCATGGCCATGACCAAGGCCACGAGCACCATCATCATGGCTACGCCTACGCGCCGAAACACAGCCACGTGCCCGGCATGACCCAGTCGCGCATGCTCAAGATCGAACAGGACATCCTGTCGAAGAACGACGCCTACGCCCGCGAGAACCGCGCCTTCCTGGCCGGCCGCCGCGTCTTCGCGCTCAACCTCGTCTCCAGCCCGGGCTCGGGCAAGACCACGCTGCTGTGCAAGACCATCGAGCTGCTCAAGGGCAAGGCGACCGTCGCCGTGATCGAGGGCGACCAGCAGACCAGCAACGACGCCGAGCGCATCCGCGCCACGGGCGCCCCGGCCATCCAGATCAACACCGGCAAGGGCTGCCACCTCGACGCCCACATGGTCGGCCACGCCATGCAGCAGCTCGACATTCCCGAGCGCTCCCTGCTGATGATCGAGAACGTCGGCAACCTGGTCTGCCCGGCCGCCTTCGACCTCGGCGAGGCGCACAAGGTGGTGATCCTCTCGGTCACCGAGGGCGAGGACAAGCCCATCAAGTACCCGGACATGTTCCGCGCCGCCGACCTGATGCTGCTGTCCAAGGTCGACCTGCTGCCGCACCTCGACTTCGACGCCGGCGCCTGCATCGCCAACGCCCGTAAGGTCAACCCGCGCATCAGGGTGCTGCAGGTCTCCG
>DASRXN010000167.1:0-8951 GCA_035654135.1 Rhodocyclaceae bacterium
GACGCGCTGATCCGCGTGCCGCTGGCCAAGGATGCCGACACTTCCAAGGTGGGCGAGCGCGTCATGGAGTCGCTCGACAAAGTCAGCCCCGGTGACACGCCAACATTGAAGCGCATCGAGTTCGTTGGCCCGCAAGTCGGCAAGGAACTGGCCTCGGACGGCGCCACCGCCCTGCTGCTGGTCGTGATCGGCATCGTCATCTACCTGGCCATCCGCTTCGAGTGGCGCTTCGCCATCTCGGCGATCATCGCCAACCTGCACGACGTGGTGATCATCCTCGGCTTCTTTGCCTTCTTCCAGTGGGAGTTCTCGCTGCCCGTGCTGGCGGCGGTGCTGGCAGTGCTCGGCTACTCGGTGAACGAGTCGGTGGTGGTGTTCGACCGGGTGCGCGAGACCTTCAAGAAGAAGCGCGGCCTGACCACGCCGGAAGTGCTCAACCACGCCATCACCAGCACCATCTCGCGCACCATCATCACCCACGGCTGCACCCAGATGATGGTCACCTCGATGCTGATCTTCGGCGGCGCGGCGTTGCATTACTTCGCGCTGGCGCTGACCATCGGCATCCTGTTCGGCATCTACTCGTCGGTCCTGGTCGCCAGCCCGCTGGTGATGTGGATGGGTGTCTCGCGCGAACAGTTCATCAAGGCCAAGAAGGACAAGCCGGAAGGCATGACCGAAGACGGAGCCTGCGTCTGATTATGGCGGGCTGACCCTGCCGGGCGCCGATAACCTCGGTCTATCAGCTCGGATAGAGAACTTCGCTTCGACTTTGTCTTGTCACGAGCATAGCGTATCCAATTTTTGCCGACACGACGAAGAACGGACCCGATGGCCAACGACGATCCCCTAATTACCGGGCATCCCCTGCTCGACGAGGAGCACCGTCCGCTCAAACAGGCGCTTGAGCGGCTGGACTCCGGTTGCGCTACGCCGCTCCGGTCCTGCACCGACTGCCCCCTGCACCATCGCCACCAGTGCCAATCCGACCTGGACGAGATTCTGACCATGCTGTTTGGACTGGTCATCGACCATTTCCGCAAGGAGGAGCTGCTGATGCGCAAGTTGCCCGACAACAGCTCAACCGACGCCCACCGCGAGAATCACCAGGTCGCCCATGCCGACATTGCCGAACGCCTGCGGCGGCTCGTGCAGGCCGCCCATCCCGATACCATCCGCACCAGCACCAAGGCTCTCCATGATCTGGTCAGCGAATGGCTCGGTCGACATATCGTCGATTGCGACCTGCCGTTCCACACCTTGCTGGCCGAGCATCACCTGCACTGAGCCGGCCAGCGTTCAGGTATTTCCCGAGCCCGCCTCCGCCCGCCGCAACCGGTCATTGATGCCGCTCCAGTTCTCTGCCTGCGGCGGCTTCTGGACAACGATGCGGGTGCAGTTCAAACCATCGAGCTCACGCAACAGCGCGTAGATGTCATGGGCGAATGGTGCCGGCTCGCCGGCAATCTGCCGCCAGACGATGCGCTCGTCCGAAAGGGGACACGGCATGGGCGCGATGACGCCGAGCCGCTCGTTGGCGGCGAGCGACTCGCGCACGGCGAAAATCACGACGTCAGGTTGCAGCAGCGCCAGCGGCGTCCGCGGCGCGTAATGCGCCTCCAGCGAGCCCGAGACGCGTGGCGCGCCGGACGCCCCTGCCGACGGCGTGCGGCCAAGCACGCGGCCAAGGTCGATGGCACTGACCATGCCGGGCCGCAGGATCGTCGCGCGCGCGCCCGTCAGGTCGACGATGGTCGATTCGATGCCGACCTGGCACGGGCCGCCATCGAGAATCATCGCCACTGCATCGCCTAACTCGTCGCGCACATGCTGCGCCGTCGTCGGGCTGATGCGACCAAAGCGATTGGCCGAAGGCGCCGCAATGCCACCATTGAAGGCCTTGAGCAGTTCGAGCGCCAGCGGATGGTTGGGCACGCGCAGGCCCACCGTGTCCTGGCCGCCGGTGATGGCGTCAAGCACCTCCGGCCGGCGCTTGAGGATCAGCGTCAGCGGGCCGGGCCAGAAGGCCTTGGCTAGCGCATAGGCAGTTTCGGGGATCTCGCGCGCCCAGCGCTCAAGATGCTCCGCACCCGGCACATGGACGATCAGCGGATGATCGGCCGGCCGGCCTTTGGCCGCGAAAATTTTCGCCACCGCGACCGGATTCGAGGCGTCGGCGCCAAGGCCGTAGACCGTCTCGGTCGGGAAGGCAACCAGTTCGCCCTGCCGAAGCAAGGCGACGGCGCGCTCGATTTCCGGAACCATCAAACTTCCGGCAGTGTTTTCGCCAAAACCTTCTCGGTCTGTTTGGCGCGGAAGGCCGACAGCTTCTTCGCCAGCTCGGCATCGTTCAATGCCAGCATGGCGACGGCGAACAGCGCCGCGTTAGTGGCACCGGCCTCGCCGATCGCAAACGTGGCGACCGGGATGCCACCGGGCATCTGCACCATCGCCAGCAGCGAATCGAAGCCGCCCAGATGCTTGGATGGCATGGGCACGGCCAGCACCGGCAATTCGGTCTTCGCCGCCAGCACGCCGGCCAGGTGCGCCGCGCCGCCGGCAGCACCGATCAGCACCTTCATGCCGCGCTGCTGCGCCGTCGCCGCATAGTCGAGCGCCGCGTCTGGCGTGCGATGGGCCGACAGCACCCTGGCCTCATGGGCGACGCCGAACTGCTTGAGCGTTTCGGCACAGGCCTTCATGATCGGCCAGTCGGAATCCGAGCCCATGACAATGCCGACGATGGGAGTTTTCTTGCTCATTTCAAGGTCCTCTCGGCGGATTCGAGCGTGTTGGCCAGCAGCATGGTGATGGTCATCGGGCCGACGCCGCCCGGTACTGGGGTAATCAGGCCAGCAACTTCCTTCGCCGACTCGAAGTCGACGTCGCCGCAGAGCTTGCCGTCGGCCTGGCGGTTGATGCCGACGTCGATCACCGTCGCGCCAGGCTTGATCATGTCGCCGGTGATCATCTTCGCGCGGCCAACCGCCGCCACCAGGATGTCGGCGCGGCGCGTGTGAAAGGCGAGGTCCTTCGACTGCGAATGGCAGACCGTGACCGTGCACGACTGGGCGAGCAGCAACATGGCCATCGGCTTGCCGACGATGTTGCTGCGGCCGACGATGACGGCCTCGGCGCCCTTGAGCGGCACCTTCTCCGATTCGAGCATCTTCATCACGCCGTAGGGTGTGCAGGGGATGAAGCGCGGATTGCCCTGCATCAGCGCGCCGACATTCTCGGCATGGAAGCCGTCGACGTCCTTCTCGGGCGCGATGGCTTCGAGCACGGCTTCGGAGTCGAAATGCTTCGGCAGCGGCAGTTGCACCAGAATGCCGTGCACCGACGGATCGGCGTTGAGTTCGGCGATCTTCGCCAGTACTTCCACCGGCTCGACAGTCGGCGCATAGGTCTGCTTGATCGAGCGGAAGCCGGCCTTCTCGCAGGCGGCAACCTTGTTGCGGACATAGACCTGCGAGGCCGGGTCCTCGCCGACCAGGATCACTGCCAGGCACGGCGTCACGCCGTGACTGACTTTCATGCCGTTGGCGCTCACCGCCAGGAGTTCGCGGATCTTCGCCGAGAGGGCGTTGCCGTCGATGATGCGTGCTGTCATGCCACTACCTCCTCGGAATGAGTTGCTGCCGCGTCGGCGGCGCGACCGGCCTCGAAGGCCGTTCGATTGACTTCGACCATGTGCGGCTTGCGCGCCGAGAAACGCTTGAGAATCGCGTCGAGCAGCACTTCCGGTGGAAAGGGCAGATGGCCGGCCATGGCACCGAGCATCACGGTATTGCCCAGGCGAATGTCGCCCAGGTCCAGTGCGATGGCCATGGCATCGAAGGCATGCACGCGGTAGCCGCGAGCGCGGATTTCCGCGATGGGATCGTCCGGGTAATCGTAAAGGCCGAGATCGACCACCGGCGGCACCAGGCGTGCGGTGTTCATCAGCACCAGCCCGCCGGGTTTGAGGTAGTGACACCAGCGCAACGTCTCGGCCGACTCGAAGCCGACCAGCAGGTCGGCGGTGCCGGCCATGATCTGCGGCGACAGCACCTTGGGGCCGAAGCGCAGATGCGAGGACACCACGCCGCCGCGCTGGGCCATGCCGGCCACTTCGGTTTTCTTGGCGTCGTGGCCGAGCGCGATGGCCGCCTCGGCGAGGATTTCGGTGGCGGTCATGACGCCCTGGCCGCCGATGCCGACGACGAGGATGTTGGTTACGTTGCTGTCTGACATGGTGGCTTCTCAGTGGCGGACCAGGCGCATCGGCCTGGTCAAATCGGCGTGTACGATGGCTTCCGGCGCGCAGGGCTGCACGCACAGTCCGCAGCCGGTGCAAGCCGTCGTCTCGATGTTCACGAATTGCAGTTCGACTTCCTTGCCGCTCGGCTTGACCACCTTCTCGCGGCGCATGACGTGGATGGCCGGGCAGCCGACGTCGACGCAGTTGCCGCAGCCGGTGCACTTGTCGTCGATGACCTCGAACGGTTGCTGCTTCTTGTAGTCGTCGATCAGCACGCAGGGCTGGTCGGTGATGATCACCGAGACCTCGGGCACCTTGATCTCCTCGCGGATGGTCTTGAACAGCACCGGCAGCTGGTAGGGATCGACGACGTGGATGCGTTCCTTCTTCACGCCCAGCGATTCGACCAGCTTGGCGAAGTCGACGCGCGGCGTCTCCTGGCCATGGATGCCCTTGCCCGAGCCTGGGTTGGCCTGGCCGCCGGTCATGCCGACGGCGCGGTTGTCGAGCAACAGCACGGTGACGTTGCCGCCGTTGTAGACGATGTCGAGCAGGCCCTGCATGCCCATGTGCAGGAAGGTCGAGTCGCCGATCACGGCGAGGATGCGCTTGTCCTTGTCGGCGTCGGCGCGGCCCTTGTCGAGGCCCAGCGCAATGCCCATCGAGGCGCCCATGGAGATGGTGGTGTCGAGCGCGTTCCACGGGTGGCCGGCGCCGAGCGTGTAGCAGCCGATGTCGCCGGAGATGGTGATGTTCTTCAGCTGCGACAGCGTGTAATAGACGCCGAGGTGCGGGCAGGCAACGCACATCGTCGGCGGCCGCGGGAACACGCTGGCGGGCACGGGCGTGGCGCGGCCGAGCGGCTTGAGGCCTTGCGGCTCGGGCTCGCCGAGCAGCTTGGCGATGGCCGGCTTGAGGACGTTCGGCGCCAGCTCGCCCTGGCGCGGCAGGATGTCCTTGCCTCGGCATTCGATGCCGGCTGCCTTGAGTTCGGTTTCAATCAGCGGCTCGACTTCCTCGACGACCACCAGCTGGTCGACGGTGGCGGCGAAGGCGCGGATCTTCTCGAGCGGCACCGGGCAGGAGAAGCCCAGCTTCAGCGCCGGCGCGTCGGGGAAGGATTCGCGTACGTGCATCCAGGCCGGGCCGGAGGAAACGAAGCCGACGCGCTTGTCTTTGCCATTCTCGATCAGGTTGAGCGGCGATGATTCCGCGTCAGCACGCAGCGCCTTGTCGCGCTCGAACATCAGCGGAATGCGCTTGCCGGCCCCCGCGGGAGTCATCACCCAGCGCGCCGGCTCCTTCTTGAAGCCGGTCGCGGCATGCGGCACGCGCTCGCCGACGGTGACGAGACCCTTGACGTGATTGATGCGCGTGGTCATGCGCAGGATGACCGGCACCTGGAACTTTTCGGAGAAGTCGAAGGCGAGCTTCGTCATCTCGTAGGCTTCCTGCGAATCGGCCGGCTCGAACACCGGCAGGTGCGCGAAGCGGCCCCAGTAGCGCGAATCCTGCTCGTTCTGCGACGAGGAGAGGCCGACGTCGTCGGCGATGGCGATCACCAGGCCGCCGACCACGCCGGTCAGCGTCAGCGTCATCAGCGCATCGGAGGCGACGTTCATGCCGACGTGCTTCATGGCGCAGAACGAGCGCGAACCGGCGAAGGCGGCGCCGATGGCCACCTCCAGCGACACCTTCTCGTTCACCGACCACTCGGCGTAGATGTCCGGATAGGTGGAAATGACTTCCAGCATCTCGGTGGACGGGGTGCCGGGATAGGCGGCGGCGACACGGCAGCCGGCCTCCCAGACGGCGCGGGCAACGGCCTCGTTGCCGGAAAGCAAAAGGCGAGCATTGCTCGGCGCGGGCATCACAGCTGCCATGGGGTTCTCACACTCTCGTTATTAGGATCAAAAAAGGCTAACCCGTCGCACGGGTTAGCCGTAATGATGCAAGTCAACAAGCCGGATTATCCGGATTTGACCTTGCAGCGTCCAGCCTGCTCAGTCCTAACGCTGCCAATGGACCCGCAGCAGATTCTCACCCTCGTTGTAGTGGTATTCGAGCTCACCCTGATGGGCGTGATGCAGGGCCTCGCCGAGATCGCGGGCCAGATGCATGTCCGTCGTCGTCACCAGAATACCGCCGGCTTCGTCATCGATCGCCATGATGCGCGCCAGCGGGTGTTCCGCCTTCTCCTTTTCCTCGTGATGGCGCAGCAGATGCAGCAACTCGTCGCGATGGGCCGCAAAGTACTTGCCGCCGACATGGACGAAACCCGCCGGAAAGCGATCCTTGATGCGGTGACAGGCCGGGCACATCACTTCGCCTGCACCGGCGGGCCGGGCCAGCCATTGCCAGCGCCCGCCATGATAGACAGCGCCGCAGCCCGGACAGGCGGCCGGCTCCGGCAGCTTGTGGGTCAGTTTGTAGGTGTCATGGATTCGCTCGGGGCGCAACTCGTCGCGTCGAACGGGGCGGAATCCGGGAACAGGAACAGAGGTGCTCATGATTACCTCCCGTAAATGCAGCGGGGGCGAAAAGCCCATTCCGCTCTGAAAGAAATTCTGCACCCATCGGCAGTCGCGTGCGTTGATGGTCGTCAACGGTGATCGGCCTTGCCCATCGTCGATGCGCCGCCTATGCTGGACCAACATGACCTGGGAGACCTTTCCACACGAAGCCGACATCGGCGTGCGCGGTTTCGGCGTGACGCTGGCGGAGGCTTTTGCCGGCGTGGCAACGGCGATGATCGCAGCAGTCTGCGATCCGGCTCAAGTGATGGCGCGCGAGGCGGTGAGCATCGAGTGCGCCGCGCCCGACGACGAATTGCTGCTGGTCGACTGGCTCAACGCCCTGGTTTATGAAATGGCAACGCGGCATATGCTGTTCTCGCGCTTCGAGGTAAATATCGCAGGTCATCGCTTGAAAGCGAAGGCATGGGGAGAGTCAGTCGTCGCGGCACGCCACCGGCCGGCGGCGGAGGTCAAGGGCGTCACCTACTGCGAGCTGGCGGTGCGGCAGCAGCCGGACGGCAGTTGGCTGGCGCAGTGCGTGGTGGACGTGTGAGGAATTCATGGACCTGAAGCGGCTCAAACAGCGCGGCGAGTTCGAGTGGGAACTGCCCAAATCCGGCGCCATGCGCGTGCCGGGCATCATCTTCGCCTCACGCGGGCTGGTCGAGGCGATGGACGACAAGGTGCGCGAACAGGTCGCCAATGTCGCCGGACTGCCGGGCATCGTCGCCGCTTCCTACGCCATGCCCGACGCGCACTGGGGTTACGGCTTCCCGATTGGCGGCGTCGCCGCCTTCGATGCCGACGATGGCGGCGTGGTTTCGGCCGGCGGTGTCGGCTTCGACATTTCCTGCGGCGTGCGCACGCTGCACACGGGCCTGAAGCTCGCCGACATCGAAGCGCACCAGACTCGCCTCGCCGACGTGCTCTATGCGAGCATCCCGGCCGGCGTCGGCAGCACCGGCACGATCCGCCTCGACGCCGCGGCCATGACGGCGATGCTCAAGGGCGGCGCGCGCTGGGCAGTGCAGGAAGGTTACGGTGATGCGGCCGACCTAGCCCGCATCGAGGAGCACGGCTGCGTCGCCGGCGCAGATCCCGCCGCAGTTTCCGAACAGGCCAGAAAGCGCCAGCGCGACGAAATGGGCACGCTCGGTTCCGGCAACCACTATCTCGAAGTGCAGGTGGTCGGCGAGATTTTCGACGCTGCCGCGGCGCGGGCCTACGGCCTGACGGCCGGCGATGTCGTCGTCAGCATCCATTGCGGCTCGCGCGGCCTCGGCCACCAGATCGGCACCGACTACCTGCGCGAGATGGTGGTCGCGGCGCCGGCGGCTGGCATCGCCCTGCCCGACCGCGAGCTGGCCTGCGCGCCGCTGAAGTCAGCCCTGGGACAACGCTACCTCGGCGCCATGCGCGCCGGCATCAACTGCGCGCTGGCCAACCGGCAGATCCTCAGCCATCTGACACGGCAAGCCTTCGCCGATGTATTTCCCGGCGCCAGGCTGCCATTGCTCTACGACGTTTCGCACAACACCTGCAAGGAGGAGATGCACAAGGTCGACGGTGGCAAGCGCACGCTGTTCGTGCATCGCAAGGGCGCGACGCGCGCCTTCGGGCCCGGGCACGCGGAACTGCCACAGGAATACGCCAGCATCGGGCAGCCGGTGCTGATTGGCGGCAGCATGGGCACCGCCTCCTGGATTCTCGCCGGCTCGGCCGGCACGGAGGAACGAGCCTTCGGCTCGGCCTGCCACGGCGCCGGCCGGGCGATGAGCCGTCACGAAGCAACCAAGCGCTGGCATGGCCGCGCGCTGATCGACGAGCTGGCGGCGCGCGGCATCCTGATCCGCAGCCCAAGCTGGCGCGGCGTCGCCGAGGAAGCGCCGCTCGCCTACAAGGATGTCGGTGCAGTGGTCGACGCCTCCGACCATGCCGGACTGGCACGCAAGGTGGCGCGCCTGGCGCCACTGGTCTGCATCAAGGGGTGATACACCTCAGCTCGAAGTATCGTGACGTAACGCGACGCATGAACGCACCAACGAACGCAGCTCCACTCTGGCTTATCCGGAGCCGTCACCCGCCCAGGTCTTAAGCCGTGCTCCTTGGCAGCGTCAAGGCTACTTGGCGGCAACGGACGTAACGACCTCATCGAGGTCTTTGCCGACCGAACCCATGACCTCCGCAATGGT
>DASRXN010000168.1:0-8491 GCA_035654135.1 Rhodocyclaceae bacterium
GCGCCGGGACAGGCTGATGCCGTACGCGCGCGCCTTGCCGGTCTTGGTGGCGTCGAGGTTCATGCGGTTGCCGACGACGGTCGCATGATCGTCACCATCGAAACGGATAGCGACGGCGAGACGGTAAGCGCGTTCGACGCCATCAACAAGGCCGACGGCGTGATGTCCGCATCCATGGTCTATCACCAAACCGAATCCGATCCAGACAAGGAGGTCTGACATGCAACTGACACGGCGTGAATTCATCAAGGCGAGTGCCGTAACTGCGGCGGCTGGCGTGGCGGGGATGTCGGTACCGGTCGCCGAGGCCATAGCTCAAACGGGCAGCAAGGATGGCGTGCGCTGGGACAAGGGTGCCTGTCGCTATTGCGGCACGGGTTGCGGCGTGCTGGTGGGCGTCAAGGACGGCCGCATCGTAGCCACCCAAGGCGACCCCGATGCGCCGGTTAACAAGGGCCTCAACTGCGTCAAGGGCTACTTCCTGTCAAAGATCCAGTACGGTCAGGATCGCCTGACCCAGCCGCTGCTGCGCATGAAGGATGGCAAGTTCGACAAGAACGGCGAATTCGCGCCGATCAGTTGGGACAAGGCCTTCGATATCATGGCCGAGAAGGTCAAGGCCACGATGAAGGAGCCCACGCAGGGACCGTTTGGCGTCGCCATGTTCGGCTCGGGCCAATGGACGGTATTCGAAGGCTACGCTGCGGCCAAGCTGATGAAGGCCGGCTTCCGCAGCAACAGCCTGGATCCGAACGCCCGCCATTGCATGGCCTCGGCCGTGGCCGGCTTTATGCGCACCTTCGGCATCGACGAGCCGATGGGCTGCTACGACGACTTCGAGCACGCCGACGCTTTCGTGCTCTGGGGTTCGAACATGGCCGAGATGCACCCGATCCTCTGGTCGCGCATCACCAACCGCCGTTTGACGGCCAGCCACGTCAAGATCCACGTGCTGTCCACGTTCAGCCATCGCTCCTGCGAACTGGCCGACAACGAACTGATCTTCAAGCCGAGTTCCGATCTGGCGATCCTCAACTACATCTGCAACTACATCATCCAGAACAACGCAGTCAATAAGGATTTCGTCGCCAAGAACGTCGGCTTCTTCAAGGGCGTCACGGACATCGGCTACGGCTTGCGTCCCAATCACCCGCTCGAGCAAGCCGCCAACAATAACGGCTACCCGGGTGCGGATGGCAAGCCCAAGGGCGACCCGAATGCCCACGCCCCCATCAGTTTCGACGACTTCGCCAAGTTTGTCTCCGAATACACGCTCGACAAGGCACATGAAATCTCCGGCGTGCCAAAGGAGAATCTGCTGGCCCTGGCCAAGACCTACGCCGACCCGAAGACCAAGGTGACCTCGACCTGGACCATGGGCTTCAACCAGCATACGCGCGGCACCTGGGTTAACAACATGATCTACAACGTGCACCTGCTGGTCGGCAAGATTTCCGAGCCGGGCAACAGCCCGTTCTCGCTCACCGGCCAGCCTTCCGCCTGCGGTACCGCGCGCGAAGTCGGTACCTTTGCCCATCGTTTGCCCGCCGACATGGTGGTGATGAATCCGAAGCACCGCGAGATTTCCGAAAAGCTGTGGAAGCTGCCCCCCGGCACAATCCCCGACAAGCCCGGCTACCACGCCGTGTTGCAATCGCGCATGGCCAAGGACGGCAAGGTCGGTTTCCTGTGGACGTCGACGACCAACAACATGCAGGCCGGTCCGAACGTCAATGGCGAGATTTACCCCGGCTGGCGCAACCCGAAGTGCTTCACGGTCGTTTCCGATGTCTATCCGACGGTTTCGGCGATGTCGGCCGACCTGATCCTGCCGGCCGCCATGTGGATGGAGAAGGAAGGTATGTTCGGCAACGCCGAGCGGCGCGGCCAGATGTGGCGCCAGCAGGTCAAGGCGCCGGGCGAAGCCAAGTCCGACCTCTGGCAGTACATGGAGTTCTCCAAGCGCTTCAAGGTCGAGGATGTCTGGCCTGCCGAACTGCTTGCCAAGAACCCGGAATACAAGGGCAAAACGTTGTACGAGGTTCTCTACACCAACGGCCAGGTCAACAAGTTCGCAAAGGCCGAGACGGCGACGGTCAATGCCCACGCCATTCCCGGCTACACCAATGATGAATCGGAAGCTTTCGGTTACTACGTGCAGAAAGGCCTGTTCGAGGAGTATGCGGAGTTCGGTCGCGGCCATGCCCACGACCTGGCGCCATTCGACACCTACCACAAGGTGCGCGGCATGCGCTGGCCGGTGGTCGATGGCAAGGAAACGCTGTGGCGTTTCCGCGAGGGCTACGACCCGTATGTGAAGAAGGGCGAGGGCGTGCGTTTCTATGGCTATCCGGATGGCAAAGCCAAAATCTTTGCGTTGCCTTACCAGCCGGCCGCCGAACAGCCGGACAACGAGTTCGACCTGTGGCTGTGCACCGGTCGCGTGCTGGAACACTGGCACACCGGTTCAATGACGCGGCGCGTACCGGAGCTCTACAAGGCCTTCCCGGACGCGGTGGTGTTCATGCATCCGAAGGATGCCGAGAAGCGCAACCTCAAGCGTGGCGACGTGGTCAAGGTAGCGACGCGCCGTGGCGAGATTCAGTTGCGTGTCGACACCAAGGGCCGCAACAAGCCGCCGGAAGGGTTGATCTTCATTCCCTTCTTCGACGAGTCGCGCCTGGTCAACAAGCTCACCCTGGATGCCACCTGCCCGATCTCGAAAGAGACGGACTACAAGAAGTGCGCCGCCAAGGTGGTGAAGGTCTGATCCCCTAAGCCAATGAAAGCGGGGCGCAGTGTAGGGGGCCTGCTTCCCGGCCAACGATCATGGACAATGAAATTAAGTCCAGAGCCAAGGGTGGAAACGCAGCCCGTCGTCAGTTCCTTACCGATTCCGCGCGCATGGCGTGCGGCGTTGGCTTGCTGGGGCTCGGTGTCGGCCTCTATGCGCGCCATGCCACGGCACTGCCTCCCGCCGCCATTCGCCCGCCAGGTGCATTGCCGGAAGTGGAATTTTCCGGCGCCTGCATCCGTTGCGGCATGTGCGTGCGCGACTGCCCGTACAACATCCTCCATCTGGCCAAGCCGGAAGAGCCCATGTCGACCGGTACGCCGTACTTTGTCGCGCGGCAATTGCCTTGCGAGATGTGCGAGGACATACCATGCGTGAAGGCCTGCCCGACCGGCGCGCTCGATCACAAACTGGTCGACATCAACAAGGCCAGGATGGGGCTGGCGGTGCTGGTGGACCACGAGACTTGTCTCAATTTTCTCGGACTGCGCTGCGATATCTGCTATCGCGTCTGCCCGGTCATCGACAAGGCGATCACGCTCGATCCGCAGACCAATGCCCGTACCGGCAAGCACACCCTGTTCATCCCGGTGGTGCATTCCGATCATTGCACGGGTTGTGGCAAGTGCGAGAAGGCCTGTCCGACGGAAATCGCTTCCATCAAAGTGTTCCCGCTCTACATGGCCAAGGGCCACTTGAGTTCGCACTACAGGCTGGGCTGGGTCGAAAAGGAAAAAGCCGGCGGCAGCCTGGTGGCGCCGGATATCGAGCACCAGTACAACCTACCCGAGGGCATGAAGTATGAAGTCGGCAAGGGACTCTCTACCTTGCCGCCGGCAGAGTCCGCGCCGGCGATGCCCGGGACTGGATCGGGTCTGCCCAAGGCCTTGCAGGGAGGCAAGCTATGAGCGCCGCTCCCTTGAGGCCGGGCGCCGAGGCCATTGCCGCGAAGGGCTGGCCGGCCGCCCACAAATGGCTGCTCCTGCGCCGCACCAGCCAGGTCGGCATCCTGCTGCTCTTCCTGGTCGGGCCTTGGTTCGGCCTGTGGATCGTCAAGGGCAATCTCAGCTACAGCTATACACTGAACTTCCTGCCGCTGGCCGATCCCTACGTTCTGCTGCAAGGGCTGCTTACCGGTCACGTACCGGAGAGGCTCGCGTTGATCGGCGTGGCAATCGTGGTGGCGTTGTATCTGTCGGTCGGCGGGAGAACGTACTGTTCATGGGTCTGCCCGGTCAATCTGGTGACCGATTTTGCCACCTGGTTGCGGACACGGCTGGGTCTCAAGGGCAGCGCACATATCTCTCGGTCGACCCGCTACTGGGTCCTTGGCATGACATTGATTGCCGCGGCCATCTCCGGAACGATCGCCTGGGAAATGATCAATCCGGTGTCGATGCTGCATCGGGGCTTGATATTCGGCATCGGCGTCGCGTGGACAGTGCTGCTGGCGGTGTTCCTGTTCGACCTGTTCGTGATGCGGCACGGCTGGTGCGGCCACCTGTGTCCGGTGGGCGCCTTCTACAGCCTGATCGGGAAGTATTCGGTGCTACGCGTGAAACTGCCGGCCCGCGAAGCCTGCAACGATTGCATGGACTGTTTCGCCGTCTGCCCGGAGCAACAGGTCATACGGCCGGCGCTGAAGGCCATCAACGGGGCACCACCGGTCATTCTGGCAGCGAATTGCACCAACTGCGGTCGGTGCATCGATGTATGTTCGAAGGACGTATTCGCGTTTGGCAGCCGATCAGGCAACAAGTGAGTATCACGGGTAATCATTTCTCATGGGAAGGAAGACGATCATGAAACGAACCGTCACGATGGTCGCGGCGCTGACGGCCGCGATGTTGTTCGGCTGCGCGCAGCAGTTCGCCGGCATCAAGTCGATGCGTGGCGCGGATGTCGCTGCGAGTGACAGCGCGGCGCCAGCCAAGGTTTATGTCGGCGAAAAGCCCGGTCTGCAGAAGCCTATTGCCCGCACTTTCGACGGCCAACCGCCGCTGATTCCGCACACCGTGAACAACTTCGACGAGATCACGCTGGAAGAGAATCAGTGCATGAGCTGCCACAGCCGCGAGAAATTCAAGGAGAAGAACGCGCCGGTGGTGGGCGAAAGCCATTTCATCAATCCGGCCACGGGACAGAAACTTGCCGCAGTATCCATGGCGCGCCACAACTGCACCCAGTGTCATGTGCCGCAGGTTGATGCGCCGCCGCTGGTGGACAACAAGTTCCAGGGTGTTGTCACGCCGCGCTGACTCTTAGCCTATGTGGCGTCTCGCCACGCCTGACTTTCGATCTTGCTTGGTCCCCGCCCCCGGCCGCCCCGCGATGCGGTCGGGGGCTCTTTTTTTGGCCAGACGAATAACCGGCGATCGTCGGGCGCTACCGGACAACCGTATCGATGACGACCTTTAATCCCTTGGCGCCGGGCTTGAGCGGGCCGAGGCGGCCGGAGAGGTCTCCCGGCATCGGTTTGGCGTCGCCGCTCCTGGAAACCCGGGCCTCAATTTGCACTGATTTGGCGGATGAAATGGGGCGCTGCGGCGATAGTGCGTCGCTGTCGTCGAGCGTGAAATCCATTGGCAGATCGCCAACCCGGGCCCGCTTCGCCGCCAAAGGCATGGGCCCACCGCCCACTTCGCGGGCGAGGATGAATACCGTGTTTTCCTGGTCCGCCTGCGCCTTCAGCGCCGCTGCCAACTCGACGCGGCCGCGCAGGGAAGCCGCAGCGGTCGGGGTCTTGCCGGCACCCATTTTCTGCCTGGCCTCAGCGATGATGTTGTTCAGCATTTGCGCATCCTCCGACTCCGGCGGTAACTGCCGGAGGGCGCGCTGCCAGTGTTCGACAGCCTTGGCGTAGTCGTTGCGGTTGAATGCGGCCGTGCCGGCCAGCCACAGCGACTGCAAGTGGTCGGGATCGAGCGCCAGGGCCTTGGCGATCAACTGTTCCGGTTTGCCAGAGAGATCGCCGGCCTTGCTGGCGAGCAGGTCCGCATAGTCCGCCAGTAACTGCGGATCATTTTCGACGAAGGCGAATGCCTTCTCGAACGCGCGTTCAGCATCCGCCGGGCGGCGCATCGCCTTGTAGGAGCGCGCCAGCATTGCCCAGCCCTGAAGGTTGTCCGGTTCCTTTTCGAGCTTCGCGGCCAGACCGCCGACCATCTTCTCGATGTCCTGCTGGCTGAAATCCTGCCGGGCCATCTGGTCCATTGCCGCCGGATTGCCCAACCAGGCGTAGAAGCCCGCTGCTGCCAGCGGCAGCGCGATTACGAGCGCGATCAAGGTGCGCTTGGAGTAGTGGGTTGGCGCGGCCAGCGGCAGGTCTGCTTCGGCGGCATCGTCGAGCAGACGGCGTTGCAGTTCCCCCCGAGCCTGCTGATAATCGGCATCGCTCAGCTCACCGCTGCCGCGATCGCTTTCCAGTTCGGCCAGCTGGTCGCGGTAGATGGCGGCATTGAGGTCGCGGCGGGTCTCGGTGTCGGTGCGCTTCCGGCGCCACCAAGGACGCGCGAGCAGGGCAAGGCTCGCCGCCAGCATCAGCGCCGCGGCAATCAGGAATGGGATCATTGGCTGTCTTTCAGCAGCGCATCGGCGCGCTCTTGTTCTTCGTCGGTCAGCGGGGTTTCACTGATGCGTCCGCTCCGCCGGCGCAGATAGACCATCAGCGCGGCGACGCCGGCGATCAGGAACAGGAAGGGTCCGCCCCAGAGCAGCCATGTGGTGGGCTTCACGGGCGGCTGGTAGAGCACGAAGTCGCCATAGCGGCTGACCAGGAAGTCCTTGACCTCCTGGTCGGTCTTGCCCTGCTTGATCAGGCCCCGCACCTCGCGGCGCAAGTCTTCGGCAAGGTCGGCACGCGAGCCGGCCAGCGATTCGTTCTGGCACACCAGGCAGCGCAATTCCTCGGCGATCTTCACCAAGCGCTTTTCGACGGCCTCGTCCTGCGCCAGCGGCGCGGCCTCCCTGGCCATAGTGGTAGCTGCGTTGCCAACGAGCAGTAGCGCCACCATTAGCGCGATGAACATTCTCACTTTTCCAGTTCCTTCATCATGGGCAGGATCTTCTTCTCCATCACCTCCGGGGTGATGGGGCCGATCTGCTTGTAGCGGATGGTGCCGGCCTTGTCGATCAGATAGGTTTCGGGCACGCCATAGACGCCGTAGTCGATGCCAACCCGGCCGTCGGCATCGAAAGCCGAGAGCACGTAGGGATCGCCGAACTGCTTGAGCCAGCGCATGCCGTCGATGCGTTGATCCTTGTAATCGAGACCGACGACGGTGATGTTGTCCTTCTTCGCGTATTCGACCAGCACCGGATGTTCCTGCCGGCAGGAAACGCACCACGACGCCCAGACATTGAGCAGCCAGACCTTGCCGAGCATTTCCTTGGGTGCGAAGGTCTTGTCAGGCGCAACGAGTTGCGGCACCTCGAAAGCCGGCGCCGGTTTGCCGACCAGCGGCGAGGGTACCTCGCGCGGATCGCGGTTGAGGCCAACGGCGAGGAAGCCGAGCAGGACGATGAACAAGGCAAGAGGGATCACGAAACGGTTCACGATGCGGCACCTTCGAGGGAAACACGGCCGGCCGCCGAGCGGAGCTTGAGCCGGTAGCGGCGGTCGGATGCCGCCAGCAGTCCGCCCAGCGCCATGAACAGGCAGCCGAACCAGATCCAGTCGACAAACGGCTTGTAATAGACACGCACGGCCCAGGCGCCGTTTTCCTTGCTTCCTTCCAGCGGCTCGCCCAACGAGACATAGACGTCGCGCGTGAAGCCGGCATCGATCGCCGCCTCGGTCATGGGCATGCTGGAGGAATGGTAGTTGCGCTTCTCGGGGTTCAACCGCTTGAGCACGCGGCCGTTCTGGATCAGGTCCACATCGCCGACCGAGGCCATGTAGTTGGGGCCTTCAGCCTGGCGCACGCCGACGAAAGCGAAGGTATAGCCGCCGACGCTGACTGTGTCGCCCGGCGCCATGCGCACATCCTTTTCCTCCTGGTAGCCGCCGACCATGGTGACGCCGACGACAAATACTGCCACGCCCAGATGGGCCAGATGCATGCCCCAGAAGCTCGGTGGCGCGAAGCCCGCCTTCAGACGGTCGGCGATCTGCATCAGGGTCGAGGCGACGATCCAGACGGCCGCCAGCAGACCGAGCGCCACCAGCGGTGTCCAGGCGCCGACCAGCAAGGGCAGGCCGAGGCCGGCGACAATGGCGATGACGGCGGCGAGGCGCAGGCGGCGACCGATGTCCTTCAGGTCTGCGTGCTTCCAGCGGGCGATCGGTCCGGCGGCGACCAGGAATAGCAGCGGTACCATGATGGGCACGAACACGGCATTGAAATACGGGGCGCCGACGGAAAGCTTGCCGAGGTTGAGAGCGTCGATGAGCAATGGGTAGAGCGTGCCCAGCAGTACCGAGCCGCAGGCGACCACGAGCAGCACGTTGTTGGCCAGCAGCAGCGTTTCGCGCGACATCAGGGCGAAGGCGCCGCCCAGCCTCACCTTGGGCGCCCGCCAGGCAAACAGGCTGAGCGAAGCGCCGACGACGATGGCCAGCAGCGCCAGGATGAAGATGCCACGGCGCGGATCGCTGGCGAAGGCATGGACGGAAGTCAGCACGCCCGAGCGGACCAGGAAGGTGCCGAGCAGCGAGAGCGAAAAGGCGCCGATGGCCAGCAGTACCGTCCAGTTCTT
>DASRXN010000169.1:0-2606 GCA_035654135.1 Rhodocyclaceae bacterium
GGTCACGCTGAAGGGAGTCGCCGAGTGCCGGGCCGACGTTCACCGCCGCCATGATCTGCCCGAGGATCATTTGGTCGGCGTCGGTGTCGATCGCTTGGATTACACAAAAGGGATTCTCGAACGATTCCTCGCCGTCGAGCGATTGCTTGAACTGCAGCCGCGCTGGCGCGGCAACTTCTCTTTCATCCAGATCGCGGCGCCGAGCCGGTCGGAAATCGCCCAGTACCGCAATTTCCAGGCGCTGGTCGAAGCCGCTGCGGCGCGCATCAACGAGCGCTTCGGCGACAAGGACTATCGGCCCATCATCCTGAGCATCGCCCACCACGAACCGGCGGAAGTCTATGAGTACTACCGCGCTGCCGAGGTATGCGTGGTGAGCAGCCTGCATGATGGCATGAACCTTGTGGCCAAGGAGTTCGCCGCATCGCGCGACGATGAGCGCGGCGTGCTGATCCTGAGCCAGTTCACCGGGGCGGCGCGCGAACTGCCCGAGGCGCTGGTCGTGAACCCGTATGACATCGACCAGTTCGCCGGCGCGCTGGGGCTCGCGCTTACCATGCCATTGACCGAACAACGGGACCGCATGCGCATCATGCGGGCGCTGATCCGGGAGTTCAACGTTTATCGCTGGGCCGGCCGCATGCTGCTCGACGCCGCCGGAATGCGCAAGCGAGGCCGCCTGGCTGCTACTGAACCGGTGCCGCGGCCGCGCTTGGTCCGGATGGCGGGGGGACGCGGTTAGGCTCGGGCCATGCGGTGCAGGCGCGGTCCTACAAGCAAACCGGCGCTCGCTTACAGAATGCGCATCGCCGCTCCGCTACGATGGAATCAACCCGCGGGCCGCCACGGGCTGCACACGGTGGCGGCGATAGCCGTCCCAGCCGCGGGCGGGACGACCGAGCAATGTCGAAAGGAGAAGACCATGAAACCCAAGACGATAATCGCCGCCCTGCTTGGCCTGCCGATGCTGATCACCGCATGCAGCAAGCCGATACAGTCCCAGACCAGCGCTGCGCCGAGCGAGGACAAGCAGGCCACGGCGCCATCCCCGCAGGACAAGATGCTGCAGAATTCGCCACCGGCCGCGGGAACGGGCGACACCGGCAGCGCGACGTCATCGACCCCGGCTACCATGCCTGGAGCGATGCCTCCGGCCGACAACGCACCCAGCCAGTCAAGCAGTTCCGGCAAGGGCTATTGACGTCGGCATGATGACGTTGTCTGTTCATCGGCATCGGATTCTCCTTGCCGCGGGCAGCGGCGGTCTATCCGCTGCCGCCGCGCGAAACCTGATTGGAGTTTGAGCCATGAAACGCTTGATTGCTTTGCTGCTGGTAGCGATCCTGGGCGGCTGCGTGGTCTTCCCACTGGACGGTGGCTGGGACCACGATGGCCGTCACGACCACCACTGGCACGGGGATAGGCACGAGTGGCACGAACGGTAGCGGGCACCCGCTCGCTGCCTTTGGCGACACGAATATCGCCGGCACGAAAGTCAGCCGTCGTGGTACGCCAATGGCGGCGGCGATTTGCAAATAGCGCTTGCATTTTGTCCGGTGGCTGTATAAGAATACAGTTATCGACAAGGAGGCAGGCATGGCCGACAACCTCACCCCCCGGCAGCAGGAAATCCTCGACTTCATCCGCAACTCGCTCGAAGTGCTCGGCGCGCCGCCGACGCGCACGGAGATCTGCAGCGCCTTCGGCTTCGCCTCGCCCAATGCCGCCGAGGACCATCTGCGCGCGCTGGCGAAGAAGGGCGCCATCGTCCTCGAACCCGGCTCGGCGCGCGGCATCCGGCTGGTCGAGCAGCTCGGGCTGCCGCTGATCGGCTCGGTGGCGGCGGGCAGCCCGCTGCTGGCGGTGGAAAACCAGCTCGGCAAGGTGCAGGTCAATCCGAATCTCTTTGTGCCACGTGCCGACTATCTGCTCAAGGTGCGCGGCAACAGCATGGTCGATGCCGGCATTCTCGACGGTGACCTGCTGGCCGTGCACAAGACCGGCGAAGCGCGCTCCGGCCAGATCGTGGTGGCGCGGCTGGACGACGAGGTGACGGTGAAGCGCCTCAAGCGTACCGGCCGGCGCATCGAGTTGCTTCCCGAGAATCCCGACTACTCGCCCATCGCCGTCGAAGGCCACGAATTCGCCATCGAGGGCCTTGCCGTCGGCCTGATCCGCGGCGGCAAGGCGCTGTGATGGCCGCTGTTGCCATGCTTCCCGACATTCTCGCCCGGCCCGACATCTGGCGTGGTGACCGGCTGGTGGAAGCGCCGCTGCCGGCCGTGGCCAGCGGCTTTGCGGCGCTCGATGCCGAACTGCCGGGCGGCGGCTGGCCGCGCGGGGCGCTGACCGAACTGCTGGTCGACGGTGCCGGCCTTGGCGAGTTGTCGCTGCTGACTTTTGCGCTGGCTTATGTGCGCGAGGCGGGCGGCTGGTCGCTGCTGGTGGCGCCGCCCCATCCGCCGCATGCGCCGGCCTGGGCGGCGGCGGGCGTCGATCTCGCCCGCCTGGCCGTCGTTTCGCCGGCCTCGTCGCGCGATGCGCTCTGGGCCATGGAGCAGGCGTTGGCCAGCGGCGCGCCGCGCGCCGTGGTTGGCTGGCTGCCT
>DASRXN010000170.1:0-13789 GCA_035654135.1 Rhodocyclaceae bacterium
CGCTGGATCTTCCCGCGCCTGTTCCATGCCCGCGTGCCACGCTACGAAGCCATCGCCGGGCCGCACGGCTATACGGTCACCTCGGCGGAAGTGGCGCAGGTACGCGACGAGAAGGATTTTCTGGTGCTGCTGGAAACCGCCATCGCCCGCCAGCCGGCGTAGCGCCACGGCTGACTTTCAATTAATGCCAGGCGGCCAGAAACTCGCGCCAGTGCGTCGCGCCGATGGCATCCAACTCCTCGCGCACGAAGACCTCCTCGGCCAACCGTTCATCGGCACTCATGACCCCACGCATCTGCTGGAAGCGGAGATAGACGAGATAGGTGTTCACGACGTCGGTCTCGCAGTAATCGCGGATATCGTCGATCTTGCCGTCGAGCCACGCGCCCCACACTGCAGAGCCATCCATGCCCAGCTTGCCGGGCAGGCCCATCAGCTTGGCCAGCTCGTCCAGCGGCGCGTTGGCGCGCGGCTGGTAAAGCGCCAACAGGTCCATCAGGTCGAGATGGCGCGCATGGTAGCGGCTGATGTAGTTGTTCCACTTGAAGTCGCGGCTGTCGCGGTAATCCCCATCGCCCATCTCCCAGTAGCGCGACGCGGCGACGCCGTGGATCAGGCCGCGATAGTGCAGTACCGGCAGGTCGAAGCCGCCGCCGTTCCACGACACGATCTGCGGCGTGTACTTCTCGATGCCGGCGAAGAAGCGCTGGATGATTTCGCCTTCGTCCAGCTTGGGTTCGGCGAGCGACCAGACCTTGAAGCCTTCGTCACTCCGGAGTACGCAGGAGATGACCGCCACGCGCTGCAGATAGTGCGGCAGGAAGTCGCTGCCGTTCTTCGCCCGCTGCTTCTGGAAGGCCAATTCGGCCACCTCGGCGTCCGACAGGGTGGCCGGCAGCTGGTGCAGGTCGCGCAGGCCGGCGACATCGGGAATGGTCTCGATGTCGAAAACGAGAACCGGGGTCATTTCTTCTGCTGCCAGACGCCGGTGGCGCTTTGCACCCACCAGCCGGCTGGCGCCCGGTCGGCCCAGCGCTGCGCGAAGGTGGCGCGGATATCCGGCTCCCAGCCGGGATTGCCGTTGGCGCGGGCGATCTCGCGATACAGACCGGCACGATCGGCATTCTCGCCGGCCACCAGCGCGTTCACCGCCTGCCGCTGGGCCAGCGGCACCGCACCCGGCTCGCGCAATGCCACCGTGCCGTCCCTGGCCAGGCCGACGGCACCGGATTGATACCAGGGCAGCAACTGGGCGTGGCGCGCGCCCATGCTCGCCTTGAACTGGCCGATGGCCGGCGTGCTGATTTCCAGATTGCCTTGTGCCAGCGCTGCGGCCGTAACCAGCCAGCCACACAGGATGAGCAACAAGCGTTTCATGGCGCCTTCTCCTTGGGCTCGACCGCTGCCGGCTTGCCCTGAAGTTTCCAGACTTCGTCGATGATGGTGTCGGCGGCTTTCTCAGCCGCCGAAGCCGGGAAGTAGATATTGATGGTGACGCAACCGGCCGCCAGCAGGGCAGCGAGCAACGTCAGGATTCCGGAACAGCGCATCATTCGATCACCGCCTTGGACTTCCCCGCGATCACCGCGCGAATCCGCGATACCAGCAGGTTCCAGTCGATGCGACGATTGTAGCCGATGACCTCCACCCTCGGCAGGCCGCTGCCCTTGACGATGACGTAGCCTTCGCCAGCCGGTTCGAGGCCGTCGAACTGGCAGACAGACTGCCGCAACGAGCAGCCGAAACCGATGCGCTCGTAGTCGAACGTATTGAAGAATCCGGCCGGGCTGGCTTGAACTGCCGCCGCCCCGGCCGCGCCGCCGAGGGCCGAAATGTCCCGCAGCGCGCCGCGGCTGATGCTGCGCCGGTAGTCGCCGGCACTACTCCTCACACGGGCATCGAAACGCACCGGCTGCCAGCCGTTCAGTTCCAGCCCGACGATGTCGGCGTCGAAGCGGCCGAGAATGCTGCCGAAGGAAAACGTCCGCGTCAGCATGCCAAGGTCAAGATTGCGGGCCGTCACGTCGGCGAGGAAGCGTTGCGTCGGCTTCAGTGGATCGAGCACTTTGAGGCCGGTCGCGACGATGCGACCGTCGAAGACTTCGATGAGCAGATCGCCGTCGAGGCTCAGGGCCTGCTGGCCGTAGATCGCCCGTGGGATACGCGCCGTCAGGCTGCCGTCCATGCGCGGCAGCTTGAGCGCCGATGTCAGCTTGGGCATCGACAGGCCCTCGATGCCACCCGCGAACTGTCCGCGCCAGCCATCGTCGTGCCGAGTGGCGACCAGCTCATCGACATAGAGACGGCCATCGAGCAGCGGTATCGACAGTTTTTCGAAATTGGCCTCGTTGTCCCGCAAGGTGACGGGAATGCGGAAGCCGCCGAGTGGCAGTTCGCCCAAACGTCCGCCGGCGACGGAGAATTCCGCTTCGCTGACGACGCCCTTTTCCCAGGGGATGTGCGCGTTCATGCCGCGCAATTCCAGATAATCGGTGCCGTCGACCAGGGTCGCGTTGTCGAGTCCGGCGTAGAAGGATCGCCACTCGCCATGCGACCAGGCGCCAGCGAAGCGGACCTGGCCGCTCGCCCGCACCTTGGGCACGGCAGCCTGGTCGAGCCACGGCTGAACCCATTCGCGAAACGCCGTGGCAAGTTCGAGCGGCTCGGTGACGAACCCCCAATTGACCAATTCGCCCTGCCGGCGGTCCCAGTTCAGGGCGGCGGTGGCGCTGCCGATGCCGGCGATGTCTAACCGCGCCATCTCCATCGTCAGGGCCACAGCCGTCAAGGTGCCTGTCGCCTCGGCCTTAAGCCCGGCCCGGCGATACCAGGGCGCCACGTAGAGTTCGCCTGCGGGCCAATCGAACTGCGCAGACCAGTGCCAGCCTTCGCCGACGCGCGTAGCCGTGGCATTGAGCGACAGATCGATGCCCTCGCCGGCGATGTCGCCGGTCCTGTTGCCGAACTTGAGCTTGCGCACCGCCAGGTTCAACTGGGCGCGCTGCCGATCGGCCACGAGTTTCAGATCGACCGTGCCCGCGGGCTGCCAGCCGCGCAGACGCTTGATCAGCGGCGACCATGAAACCGCATCGGCACCGGTAATCGCCATCTCCAGCCGGCCATCGGCAAAGCGATAGGCGAAGGAAAAAGGCAGCGCAGGCCGGTCGCGGCCGCGCGCGTCGCTACGTTGAATTTCGCCGCTCGGACAGTCGATGTGACGCAGGTCCAGCACGAAGCCTGTGCAGTGCAGCGCCAGCTGCCGGTACTCGATGCCGGCCAGCTTCAGTCGCTCGATGTGGATGTCGGCTTCGCCCGCGCGGCCAGTCGCCAATATCACCCGGACGCCGTCGGCCTCGAAGGATGGATGGCGCAGGCTGTCGAGGCTCAGCGACATGCCGGCCCATGCCGGCAGGGCCAGTACGAGCGCGGCGAGAAGGCTAAGCGGGGAAAACGCCGGTCGAAAGATAGCGATCGCCACGGTCGCAGACGATGGTCACGATGACGGCGTTCTCGACTTCGGCGGCAATGCGCAGCGCCACCTGCAGTGCGCCCCCCGAGGAGATGCCGGCGAAGATGCCCTCCTCCCGCGCCAGGCGGCGGGTCATGTCCTCGGCATCGGCCTGACCGACATATTCGAGCCGATCGACGCGCGAAAAATCGCAGATCTTCGGCAGGTATTCCGGCGCCCACTTGCGTATGCCGGGGATCTGCGAGCCCTCGGCCGGCTGACAGCCGACGATCTGGATGGCCGGATTCATTTCCTTGAAATAGCGCGAGCAGCCCATGATGGTGCCGGTGGTGCCCATGCTGGACACGAAGTGGGTGATGCGCCCTTCGGTGTCGCGCCAGATCTCAGGCCCGGTGCCCTCGTAGTGCGCTAGCGGGTTATCGGGGTTGGCGAACTGGTCGAGCATGACGCCGCGCCCATCCTTCACCAGCCGCTCGGCCATGTCGCGCGCGCCTTCCATGCTCGCCGCCTTTGGCGTCAATACCAGTTCGGCGCCGAAGGCGCGCATGGTCTGCCGCCGCTCGATGCTCTGGTTCTCGGGCATGACCAGGATCATCCTGAAACCGCGCATGGCGGCGGCCATCGCGAGGGCGATGCCGGTGTTGCCGGAGGTGGCCTCGATCAGCGTGTCGCCAGGACTGATTTTGCCGCGCGCCTCGGCACGGACGATCATCGACAGCGCCGGCCGGTCCTTCACCGAGCCGGCCGGGTTGTTGCCCTCCAGCTTGGCCAGGATGACGTTGTTGCGACGCGCGTTGTCCTCGCCGGGAATGCGCTTCAACATCGCCAGCGGCGTGTTGCCGACGAAGTCGTCGAGGGTACGGTAGTTCACCTGACCCTACTTCTTCGCCAAGTGCTGCACGTACTTGGCGACGCCCTGCTCCACCGTGGCGAACTCGTCCTTGTAACCGGCGGCGCGCAGCTTGCCGATGTCGGCCTGGGTGAAACTCTGGTACTTGCCCCTGAGCGCATCGGGAAAATCGATGTACTCGACGAGGCCCTGGTTGACCATCTCTGCCAGCGACAGCGCCGGCTTGTCTTCCAGCGCGCGGCAGGCGTTGACGGTCGACGTCGCCACATCGTTGAAGGGCTGGGCGCGACCGCTGCCGAGGTTGAAGATGCCTGACTTGCCGGGGTTGTCGAGGAAGAACATGTTTACCTTGACGACGTCCTCGATGAAGACGAAATCGCGGCTCTGCTCGCCGTTGCCGTAGCCGTCGCAGCCCTCGAACAGCTTGACCTTGCCGGAATCCCGGTACTGGTTGAAGTGGTGGAAGGCCACCGAGGCCATGCGGCCCTTGTGCTGCTCGCGCGGGCCATAGACGTTGAAGTAGCGGAAGCCGACCACCTGGGAATTCGCTTCCGCCATGCGCCGGCGCACCACCTGATCGAACAGGAACTTCGAGTAGCCATAAACGTTGAGCGGCCCCTCGTGCTCGCGCGATTCGCGGAAAATGCGGCCGCCACCATAGACCGAGGCGCTGGAGGCATAGAGATAGGCCGCTTCCTGGTCGAGGCAGAAGTCGAGCAGGCTCGACGAATAGCGGTAGTTGTTGGCCATCATGTAGCGGCCGTCGGTCTCCATGGTGTCGGAGCAGGCGCCCTCGTGGAAGATGGCATCGACGGCGCCGTCGAACTGGCCGGCCTCGATCAGGTCGAGGAACTCCTCTTTGTCGAGGTAGTCGGCGATCTCGCAGTCGACCAGGTTCCTGAACTTGTCGGCCTTCTTGAGGTTGTCCACGGCGATGATCTTCGTGATGCCGCGATCGTTGAGCGCCTTGACGATGTTGGCGCCGATAAACCCGCAGGCGCCGGTAACGATGTAGTACATGGCAATTCCTTATGCAGCTCGCAATTCTTCCAGGGTACAGGTGGCGGTACCCAACTTGCCAACGACCACGCCCGCGGCGCGATTGGCCAGTTTCATGGCATCGGCGGAACCAAGGCCGCTGGCCATCATCACCGCCACGGTCGCGATGACCGTGTCGCCGGCGCCGGAAACATCATAGACCTCGCGCGCCAGCGCAGGTTCATGGCTGACGCCGTCGGCAGTGAACAGGCTCATGCCTTCTTCCGAGCGGGTCAGCAGCAGGGCATCGATTCCGAGTTCAGCGCGCAGCTTCTCGGCGCGCTGGCGCAGGTCGTCCTCGTCGCGCCAGCGACCGACCACCTGCCGCAGTTCGGCGCGGTTGGGCGTGATGACGCTGACGCCGGCATAGCGGGCATAGTCCTCGCCCTTGGGATCGACCAGCACCGGCTTGCCGGCGGCACGGGCCAGCCGGATCATCTCGCCGATATGGGCCAGGCCACCCTTGCCGTAATCGGACAGGATGACGACATCGCAGGCAGCCAGACGCTGCGCAAACTCGGCCAGCTTGGCCTGTAACACCTCGTGGGCTGGCGAGTTCTCGAAGTCGATGCGCAGCAGTTGCTGCTGGCGGCCGATGACGCGCAGCTTGACCGTGGTGTTGAGCTGGGCGTCCTCGTGCAGACTGGCGTCGATGTCCGACGCTGCCAACAACCGGGCCAGCGCCTGGCCGCCCTCGTCGGCTCCGACCACGGACAGCAGCGCCACGCGCGCACCGAGTGCGGCACAGTTGCGGGCGACGTTGGCGGCGCCACCCGGCCGTTCCTCGACGCGCTCGACCTTGACCACGGGCACCGGGGCCTCGGGCGAAATGCGCGCGACATCGCCAAACCAGTAGCGGTCCAGCATCACATCCCCGACCACCAGGATGCGCGCACCGTAGGTGTCCGGAATCTGCATCATTTGCGACCGATGGCGTGATATTCCAGGCCGGCCGCACGCGGATGCGCCGGCTCGTAGAGATTGCGGCCGTCGAAGACGACCGCCGACTTCAGCTTGGCCTTCATCGTCGCGAAATCAGGACTACGGAATTCCTTCCACTCGGTGACGATGGCCAGCGCATCGGCACCCTCGAGCGCCGCTATCGGCGAATCGGCATAGGCAATGCGTGGCTCATTGCCGAAGACGCGTTGCGCTTCGTGCATGGCCACCGGATCGTAGGCCTGCACCTTGGCGCCGGCGGCGAGCAGATCGGCGATCAGCACCCGGCTGGCCGCCTCGCGCATGTCGTCCGTATTCGGCTTGAAGGCCAGGCCCCAGAGGGCGAATGTCTTGCCGGCGAGGTTCTGGCCGAAGCGCTGGACGATCTTGCCAGTGAGAACGTGCTTCTGGTCCTCGTTGGCGTCTTCGACGGCTTGCAGTACCTTCAGCTGCTGGCCGGCATCGCGCGCCGTACGCGCCAGTGCCTGCACATCCTTGGGGAAACAGGAGCCGCCGTAACCGCAGCCCGGATAGAGGAAATGGAAGCCGATGCGCGGATCGGAACCGATGCCGCGGCGCACCAGTTCGATGTCGGCACCCAACTTTTCGGCCAGGTTGGCCAGTTCGTTCATGAAGCTGATGCGCGTCGCCAGCATGGCGTTGGCGGCATACTTGGTCAGCTCGGCCGAACGCACGTCCATGACGATCAAACGCTCGTGGTTGCGCTGGAAGGGCGCGTAGAGCTCGCGCATACATTCAGTCGCCTTGGCGTCCTCGACGCCGACGACGATGCGGTCGGGCTTCATGAAATCGTCGACAGCGGCACCTTCCTTGAGGAACTCGGGGTTCGAGACAACGCTGTAGGGAATATCGGCACCACGTCCCTTCAGCTCCTCGGCGATGGCGGCGCGCACCTTGTGGGCCGTGCCGACCGGCACCGTGGACTTGTCGACGACGACCTTGTAGCCGGTCATGTGCTTGCCAATGTTGCGCGCGGCAGCCACGACGTACTGGAGGTCGGCGGAACCATCCTCGTCCGGCGGCGTGCCTACGGCGATGAACTGGATCGTGCCGTGGGCAACGGCTTCCTCGACGTTGGTAGTGAAACGCAGTCGGCCGGCGGCCTTGTTGCGTGCCACCATCGTCTCCAGGCCAGGCTCGTAGATCGGTATGCCGCCATCGTTGAGAATACGGATCTTGTTGGCATCAACGTCCAGGCAAAGAACGTCATTGCCCACCTCGGCCAGACAGGTGCCGGAAACAAGACCGACATAGCCAGTGCCGACAACGGTGATTTTCATGGTGGGTTCCTCAAGGAGTCAGATCAAATTCTTCGGTACGCCGGGGCGGATAGGTCTCCCAGCCGCCGCAAGCCGGACAACGCCAATGGAACTGGCGCGCCTTGAAGCCGCAATTGTCGCAGCGATAGCGGGCAACGCGGCGGGTATGAGTGTGAATCAGGTTCTTTACAAGTTCCAGATCGGGTCGGCGCTCTGGCGGCGCCACCAGCACCTGGGCCTCGAGCAGCTTGTCCAGCCCGAGCAGCGTCGGATTGCGTCTCAGTTCGTCGCGCACCAGCGTATAGGCGGACTCGGCGCCGCCGCTTTCCAGTTCGGACTGAAAAGCGACATCGAGCAGGTCGAGCGACGAATGCCGATCGAGGTAACCGCGCATGAGCTGGCTGCCGTAGTCGGCACGGCCGGCCTGACGCAGCGCCACCATCAGTTTGTCGGCCACCAGTGAAAGATAGATGGGGTTCTGCTGCTCGACGCGCGTCCAGGACTCGATCGCATCCTCGATGTTCGTTTCGCTCTGAGCCAGGTCGCCGAGCAGGATGGTCGCCCGCACGCACTTGCGGTTGGCGGCCAGCGCCGCATCAAGGTGCTGACGCGCCTCTGCCGGCCGGCCATGAAGAATGGCGGTCGACGCCAACTCACAATGGAATTCGGCAATGTCCTTCTGCCACAGGTGATCGGAATGGTTGGGCATGGCGTCGGCAATCTCGATCGCCTTCTGCCATTCCTTCTCCTGCTGGTAAATCTCCAGCAGTGATTTCAGCGCTTCCTCGTTGCGCACGGTACCGCGAAGCTTGAGAAAAATCTCCTCGGCACGGTCGAGCAGCCCTGCCTTCAGATAATCGAGCCCAAGTTCCGCCAAGGCGTGCAGGCGCTTGTCCTCACGCAGGCCCTCACGATCGACCAGGTTCTGGTGCACACGGATTGCCCGGTCGGTTTCGCCGCGGCGGCGAAACAGGCTGCCGAGCGCGAAATGCAGCTCGATGGTTTCCGGATCGACCTTGGCGGCTTCGAGAAACGCTTCGATGGCCTTGTCCGGTTGCTCGTTGAGCAGGAAGTTGAGCCCCTGAAAATAGGAACGTGGCAAGGCGCGCGACTCGCGCAAGAGATGCTTGAGATCGATCCGGGCCGCCACCCAGCCGAGGGTGAAAAACGCCGGCAGGGCCAGCAGCCACCAGAGTTCGATCGCCATCACGGCTTGTCGCCGTCCGTGCTTTCCGGCGCGCCAACGCGTAGCCGTCGCAGTTCGCGGCCCTGACGTACGAGCGTGCCGAGCATGGCGGTAAGACCGATGGCGGCGCCGATGACGAATGCGGCGAGAATGACTAGCGACAATGGCGCCTGCCAGACGCCATCGAGGTAGAAGCGCAACGCCACCGGATCGCTATTCTTCACCGCCAAGCCGAAGAGCGCGATGAACACGATCCCGCGCAGCAGCCACATAAGGATTCTCATCACACCTCGCAAAAAAATAAGCGGCACCCGTGAGCACGGATGCCGCCCGCTCTACCTCGGTCTGACAGCCATGGGCTGGCCGGTCAGCCTTCCTGGCCGTCCACCCGCTCGCGCAATTCCTTGCCGGCCTTGAAGTGCGGCACGTATTTGGCGGGTACGTGCACCTTCTCGCCGGATTTCGGATTGCGTCCGGTACGCGGCGGCCGGTAGTTGAGCGCGAAGCTGCCGAAACCGCGGATCTCGATGCGGTCCCCGCGGGCGAGCGCCGCGGTCATCGCATCGAGAATAACCTTCACCGCAAAATCGGCATCCTTGGCCACAAGCTGCGGAAACCTTTCCGCCAGCCGGGCAATCAGCTCGGATTTGGTCATGACAGTCCTGAGCAGGGCCCGTGTCGCTTATTGCTGGTTGAGCTTGGCCTTGAGCAGGGCGCCGAGGTTCGTCGTGCCGCTGCTGGCGTTGCTGGTGGCAGCCAGTTTCTGCATCGCCTCGTTCTGTTCGACCTGGTCCTTGGCCTTGATCGACAGGCTCAGGGAGCGCGACTTGCGATCGACGTTGACGATCAGGGCCTCGACGGCATCGCCTTCCTTGTACACGCTGCGCAGATCCTCGATGCGTTCGCGGGAAACCTCGGATGCACGCAGGTAACCTTCGACGTCGGCACCCAGATCGATCACGGCGCCGCGCGCGTCGACGCTCTTTACCGTGCCGTGGACGATGCTGTTCTTGTCGTGGGTGGCCACGAAGCTGGTGAAGGGGTCGCCGTCCATTTGCTTGATGCCGAGGGAGATGCGCTCCTTCTCGACATCGATGGACAGCACCAGGGCCTCGACCTCGTCGCCTTTCTTGTAGTTCTGCTTGGCGTCCTCGCCGGTGGAGGACCAGGACAGGTCGGACAGGTGCACCAGGCCGTCGATACCGCCAGGCAGACCGATGAAGATGCCGAAGTCGGTGATCGACTTGATGGCACCGCGGACCTTGTCGCCCTTCTTGTGGTTCATGGCGAAGTCGTCCCACGGGTTGGCCGCGCACTGCTTCATGCCCAGGGAGATGCGGCGACGCTCCTCGTCGATTTCGAGGATCATCACTTCGACCTCGTCGCCCAGCTGGACGACCTTAGTCGGGTGGATGTTCTTGTTGGTCCAGTCCATCTCGGAGACGTGCACCAGGCCCTCGATGCCCTGCTCGATCTCGACGAAGGCGCCGTAGTCGGTCAGGTTGGTCACCTTGCCGAACAGGCGGGTGCCTTGCGGGTAGCGGCGGGCGATGCCCACCCACGGATCTTCGCCCAGCTGCTTCATGCCCAGGGAGACGCGGTTCTTCTCCTGGTCGAACTTGAGCACCTTGGCCGTGACTTCGTCACCGACGTTGAGCACTTCGCTCGGATGACGCACGCGGCGCCAGGCCAGGTCGGTGATGTGCAGCAGGCCGTCGATGCCGCCCAGGTCGACGAACGCGCCGTAGTCGGTGATGTTCTTGACGATGCCCTTGACGATGGTGCCTTCCTGCAGGTTCTCCAGCAGCTTCTGGCGCTCCTCGCCCATGCTGGCTTCCAGCACGGCACGGCGCGAGAGCACGACGTTGTTGCGCTTGCGGTCGAGCTTGATGACCTTGAATTCGAATTCCTTGCCCTCGTAGGGAGTGGTGTCCTTGACCGGACGGGTATCAACCAGCGAGCCGGGCAGGAAGGCGCGGATGCCGTTAACCATGACGGTGAGACCGCCCTTGACCTTGCCGGTAATCATGCCCTTGACCAGGATCTGATCGGTGAGTGCCTTGTCGAGATCGTTCCAGGCGGCGATGCGCTTGGCCTTGTCGCGGCTCAAACGGGTTTCGCCGTAGCCGTCCTCGAGCATCTCGATGGCAACCAGGACGAAATCGCCGGGCGTCACTTCCAGTTCGCCCCGGTCGTTCTTGAATTCTTCGGCCGAGATGAAGGACTCGGACTTGAGGCCCGCGTTGACGACCACAAAATTCTGGTCGACACGGACGACTTCAGCCGTGATGACTTCCCCGGCGCGCATTTCCTGGCGTTCAAGGCTTTCCGCGAACAGGGCGGCAAAGGATTCATTGGGATTCACGGCAGCAGCAGCGGTAGCAGACATAGACATTCCATTTACCAGTCGGACTGGAAAGCCCGGTGGTGGGTTAGTTGATAAATGCCGCAGCCATCGGGCGATGGCCGGGGCGTCCTTGCTTCAATTCTGCGGCAACCTGCGCCGGACAATGCCCAGCACGGCGGCGACCGCTTCGTCGATGCCCATTGGCGAGGTATCCACCAGGTCGGCATCGACACACTGCTTGAGGGGCGCGACAGCTCTCGCGGCATCGCGGGCATCCCGCTCTTGCAGGTCCTGCAAAAGGGTGCGCATATTAGCAGGCATTCCCTTTTCGATCAACTGTTTATGGCGTCGCTCGGCGCGCGTTTCGGCGGAAGCCGTCAGGAACACCTTGACCAGCGCCTCTGGAAACACCACCGAGCCCATGTCGCGGCCGTCGGCCACCAGGCCCGGCAGCAGCCGATAGGCACGCTGGCGCTCCAGCAATGCGGCCCGAACCGCCGGCATCGCCGCCACTTTCGAGGCGCCGACACCGACTTCCTCGGCCCTGATCTCCTCGGTGACGACCTCGCCTGACAGCAGGATGCGATCGCCCTCGAATTCAGCCGGTAGCGCGGCAGCCACGGCAGCGACCGCCGTTTCATCGTCGAGCGCCACGCCGGCACGCAGCGCCGCCAATGTGGTCAGGCGATACAGCGCGCCGCTATCGAGAAAATGATAGCCAAGGACCTTCGCCAGCCGTTGCGCCACCGTACCCTTGCCGGAAGCCGAAGGGCCATCGATGGCGATCACTGGGGCGGCGATGCCGCCGAAGCGCGCAAAATAGTCCGGGAATGTCTTGGCGACGCATTTCGGATCGTTGATGCGCACCGGCACGCCACCCAGCGCGGCGAGCGAAAAACACATCGCCACGCGATGGTCGTCGTAGGTATCGATGGCGGCGCCCGGCGTCAAAGTCAGTGGTGGCGACACGCCGAGCCAGTCGGCACCCTCCTCCACCTTCGCACCCAGTTTGCGCAACTCGGTCGCCATGGCCGCGATGCGGTCGGTTTCCTTGACCCGCCATGAGGCGATGTTACGCAGCTTGCAGGAGCCGTCGGCGAACAGCGCCGCCACGGCGAGGGTCATCGCCGCATCGGGGATGTGATTGAGATCGAGGTCGAAGGCTTTCAGCTTGCCGCCGGCTGGCGCGGTGGCCTCGATGAAGTTGTCGCCCCAGACGATCTGCGCGCCCATCGCGGCCAGGGCATCCGCGAATTTGACGTCGCCCTGGATGCTGTTCCGGCCGACGCCTTCGACGCGCACCGGACCGCCGCCGACGGCCCCGGCCGCAAGGAAATACGAGGCGCCCGAGGCATCGCCTTCGACGTGCACCATGCCCGGGCTGCGGTAGCGCTGGCCGGCGGGTATCGTGAAGCGCTGCCAGCCCTCACGCGCCACCTTGACGCCGAAGCGTGCCATCAGGTTCAGCGTGATCTCGATGTAAGGCTTGGAGATCAGTTCCGTGCTCATCTCGATCACCGCCTGCCTTCTTGTCAGCGGCAGCGCCATCAAGAGTGCAGTAAGAAACTGCGAGGAAACATCGCCGCGCACCCGGATCGGCGCCTCGAGCCGGACATCGGCCGGCAGGATTTCCAGCGGCGGGAAGCCATCGTTGCCGAGGTAGCACACGTCGGCGCCGATCTGGCGCAGACCGTCGACGAGGTCGCCGATCGGTCGCTCGTGCATGCGCGGTACGCCCGAGAGCTTGTAATGGCCACCCGAAAGTGCCAGTGCCGCCGTCAGGGGGCTAAACGCCGTGCCGGCATTACCGAGGAACAGGTCGCCATGCTTGACGGGAAATGGCCCGCCGACGCCGCGCACGCGCCAGGTATTGGTACCGCGCTTGTCGAGTCCGACGCCCAGCGCCGCCAGCGCCGTCAGCATGACACGCGTATCGTCGGAATCGAGCAGGTCGTGGATTTCGGTCGTGCCTTCGGCCAGCGCCGAAAGCAGCAACATGCGATTTGAAATGCTCTTGGAACCCGGCAGGCGTACCGTGCCTGTTGCGCGCGTCAGCGCGGGTAGATCAAGGTGTTCGGTCACTTGCCCACCACGGGGAGTGAATCCAGCCAGGCATCGCGCCGGGCGCGCGCCGTGGCGAACATGGTCTCAAGTCCGGCGGCATCGCCAGAGGCGAGCAACACGCGAGTCTTCAGCAATTCCGTCATGTAGGCGTCGAGTTCCTGAATAAGTGCACGGCGATTGGCGAGACAGATATCGCGCCACATCTCAGGATGGCTGCTGGCGATTCGCGTGAAGTCTCGGAATCCACCGGCGGCAAAGCCGAACAGCTGCTCGGAGTTGCCGCGCGTTGCCAAGTCGTGCACCAGCGCGAACGCCAGCAGGTGCGGCAGGTGGCTTACCGCCGCGAAGACGCGGTCGTGCTCGTCGGCTGGCAATTCCGAGACTCGCGCGCCGCAGATTTCCCAGACCTTGCGTACTGCCACCACGTCTTCGGGCTTGTTCTCCGCCAGCGGAGTCAGGACGACGCGCCGATCGACGTAGAGATCGGCTTTCGCCGCAGCAACACCACTCTTCTCGGCGCCGGCGATCGGATGGCCGGGCACAAATTGCCCAATCCTGTCGCCGAAGGCGGCACGTGCCGCCGCAACGACATCGGACTTGGTGCTGCCGCCATCGG
>DASRXN010000171.1:0-30373 GCA_035654135.1 Rhodocyclaceae bacterium
ACGGTCAAGACCACCGGCCGCATTCTGGAAGTGCCGGTCGGCCCGGAGCTGATCGGCCGCGTGGTTAATGCGCTCGGTCAGCCCATTGACGGCAAGGGCCCGCTGAACGCCAAGGAAACCGACAAGATCGAAAAGGTCGCCCCCGGCGTCATCTGGCGCAAGTCGGTGTCCCAGCCGGTGCAGACCGGTCTGAAATCGATCGACGCCATGGTGCCGATCGGCCGCGGCCAGCGCGAACTGATCATCGGTGACCGCCAGACGGGCAAGACCGCGGTGGCCATCGACACCATCATTAACCAGAAGGGCAAGGACCTGATCTGTATCTATGTCGCCGTCGGCCAGAAGGCCTCGTCGATCATGAACGTGGTCCGCAAGCTCGAAGAGTACGGCGCTATGGCCTATACCATCGTCGTCGCCGCCACAGCCTCCGAATCCGCTGCCATGCAGTTCATTGCGCCGTATTCCGGCTGCACCATGGGTGAATATTTCCGCGATCGCGGCCAGGATGCGCTGATCATTTACGACGACCTGACCAAGCAGGCTTGGGCCTATCGCCAGATTTCACTGCTGCTGCGCCGCCCGCCGGGCCGCGAAGCCTATCCCGGCGACGTCTTCTACCTGCACTCGCGCTTGCTTGAGCGTGCCGCACGGGTTTCCGAAGCCTGGGTCGAAAAACTCACCAATGGCGCCGTCAAGGGCAAAACCGGTTCGCTCACTGCCCTGCCAGTGATCGAGACCCAGGCCGGTGACGTATCCGCCTTCGTGCCGACCAACGTCATTTCGATTACCGACGGCCAGATCTTTCTGGAAACCGACCTGTTCAATGCCGGCATCCGTCCCGCCATCAACGCTGGCGTTTCCGTGTCGCGGGTCGGTGGCGCTGCGCAGACCAAGGTGATCAAGAAGCTCGGCGGCGGTGTCCGTCTTGCCTTGGCGCAGTACCGGGAACTGGCGGCCTTCGCCCAGTTCGCTTCCGATCTAGACGACGCCACCCGCAAGCAGCTGGAGCGCGGCCGCCGAGTTACCGAGCTGATGAAGCAGCCGCAATACACGCCGCTCTCGGTTGCCGAGATGGCTGTGTCGCTGTTCGCCATCAACCAGGGTTACCTTGATGACGTGGAAGTACCCAAGCTGCTGTCCTTCGAATCCGACCTGCACAAGCACATGAAGGCCCAGCACGGTGCCCTAATGGACAAGATCGAATCCAGCAAGGATCTCGACAAGGACGGCGAGGCCCAGATGGCATCGGCAATCGCTGACTTCAAGAAGCACTGGGCCTGATCGGAGAGCGCCATGCCTGGCGGCAAAGAGATCCGGACCAAGATCAAATCGGTCCAGAACACCAAGAAAATCACCAAGGCCATGGAAATGGTGGCTGCGTCCAAGATGCGCAAGGCGCAGGACAGGATGCGGGCCGCGCGGCCGTATTCCGAGAAGATTCGCCACCTGGCGGCCAATCTCTCGGCGGCGAGCCTCAGCGATTATCGCCATCCCTTCCTGACCAAAAGTCAGCCGTCGCAGGGCGCCGACCAGAAGCCAAAGCGCGTTGGCCTGATCCTGGTAACGACCGACAAGGGCCTCTGTGGCGGCCTCAACACCAACATCCTGCGCATGCTCGTCGCGGCCATGCGCGAGTGGGAGCGTGCTGGCACCACCGAAATCCGTGTTACCTGCATCGGCAACAAGGGTCTCGGCTTCATGCAGCGCATGGGTGCCAGCGTCGTCTCGAACGTGACGCACCTCGGCGACACGCCGCACCTGGAAAAGCTGATCGGCCCGGTCAAGGTCATGATTGACGCGGTTCAGGCCGGAGAACTCGACACGGTCTATCTCGCCTATACCCGTTTCATCAACACGATGAAGCAGGAGCCGGTGGTCGAGCAGCTGCTGCCACTGACCGGCGAGCGTCTGGGCACCCCCGGGGGCAGCTGGGATTACCTCTACGAGCCTGAGGCGCGTGTGGTCATCGACGAACTGCTGATCCGTTACGTCGAGGCCCTGATCTACCAGGCGGTGGCCGAGAACATGGCCTCCGAGCAGTCGGCGCGCATGGTGGCGATGAAGTCGGCCACCGACAATGCCGGCGTCGTCATCAAGGAACTCCAGCTGGTCTACAACAAGGCCCGGCAGGCGTCGATCACGAAAGAAATCTCCGAAATCGTCGGCGGTGCCGCCGCCATCTCGGGCTAACCGCATTCAGTGAATTAAGGAAACGACCATGAGTAACGGAAACATCGTTCAGTGCATCGGCGCCGTGGTGGACATCAAGTTCCCCCGCGAAAGCATGCCGAAGGTTTACGACGCCCTCGTGCTTGACGAAACCGGCGGCGGTATGGCCGAGGACGGCCTGACCTTCGAAGTCCAGCAGCAGCTCGGCGATGGCATCGTCCGTACCATCGCCATGGGCTCCTCCGATGGCCTGCGCCGCGGCATGAAAGTGAAGAACACCGGCGCCGGGATTTCCGTGCCTGTTGGCCACGGCACTCTCGGCCGCATCATGGATGTGCTCGGTCGGCCGATCGACGAAGCCGGCCCGGTCAAAACCGACCAGAAGCGTGCCATTCACCAGATGGCGCCGAAGTTCGACGAACTTTCCCCGGCCACCGAACTGCTGGAAACCGGCATCAAGGTGATCGACCTGATCTGCCCGTTCGCCAAGGGCGGCAAGGTCGGCCTGTTCGGCGGTGCCGGCGTCGGCAAGACCGTGAACATGATGGAGCTGATCAACAACATCGCCAAGCAGCACTCCGGCCTGTCGGTGTTCGCCGGCGTTGGCGAGCGCACCCGCGAGGGCAACGACTTCTATCACGAGATGAAGGAGTCGAACGTGCTCGACAAGGTCGGCATGGTGTTCGGCCAGATGAACGAGCCGCCGGGCAACCGCCTGCGCGTCGCGTTAACCGGCCTGACCATGGCCGAAGCCTTCCGCGACGAGGGCCGCGACATCCTGTTCTTCGTGGACAACATCTACCGCTACACCCTGGCCGGTACCGAAGTTTCCGCCCTGCTGGGCCGGATGCCTTCCGCCGTCGGCTACCAGCCGACCCTGGCCGAGGAAATGGGCCGCCTGCAGGAGCGCATCACTTCCACCAAGGTGGGTTCGATTACCTCGATCCAGGCAGTGTATGTACCGGCGGATGACTTGACCGACCCGTCTCCCGCCACCACCTTCCTGCACCTCGACTCGACTGTCGTGCTGTCGCGCGACATCGCTTCTCTGGGAATCTACCCGGCGGTCGATCCGCTCGACTCCACTTCCCGCCAGCTCGATCCACTGGTTGTCGGCGAAGAGCACTACCAGACGGCTCGCAAGGTGCAGTCCACGCTGCAACGCTACAAGGAATTGCGCGACATCATCGCCATTCTTGGCATGGACGAACTGTCCGCCGACGACAAGCTCGCCGTGTCGCGCGCCCGCAAGATCCAGCGCTTCCTGTCGCAGCCCTTCTTCGTCGCCGAAGTGTTTACCGGCTCTGCCGGCAAGTACGTGACGCTGAAGGAAACCATCAAGGGCTTCAAGATGATCGTCGAGGGCGAGTGCGACGCACTACCCGAGCAGGCCTTCTACATGGTTGGCGGCATCGAGGAAGCCTTCGAGAAGGCCAAGACGCTGCAGTAAGCGTCTGAGAGGAAGCCATCATGGCAATGTCCATTCATGTAGACGTCGTCAGCGCCGAAGAGCAGATCTTCTCCGGCCTGGCGGAATTTGTGGTCCTGCCGGGGGAAGTCGGTGAGTTGGGCATCCTGCCCGGCCACATGCCGCTGATGACCCGGATCAAGCCGGGCGCCGTGCGCCTGAAGGTTCCGGGGCAGGCGCAGGAGGAGTTGATCTTCGTTGCCGGCGGCATTCTCGAAGTGCAACCCGGCTTGGTTACCGTCCTGGCCGACACGGCGATCCGCGGCAAGGATCTCGACGAGGCCAAGGCACTCGATGCCAAGCGCAAGGCCGAGGAAGCGATGTCCACTCGCGAGTCCGAACTCGACTATGCGCGCGCCCAGGCCGAACTCGCCGAGGCCGTCGCCCAACTTGCAGCCATCCAGCGTCTGCGCAAACCCAGGCACTAGGTTTTAGTTATCCGGACCGCCGGTTTGACACCCAGCAAGAGAGGCAGCCTAGGCTGCCTTTTTTGCTTTCCGGTGTGTTGATCCTACAGTTCAGGGGTTTTGGTCCGTAGTATGCAATGTGAACACACGCGATTCCGCAAACCTCAAGCCTGCCCTTCCGGCCGAGCGAGACGCCGAAGAATGGCTGCGCGAACGTGAAAGGGCTCTTGCCGCCATATTCGAGCAGGCAGCGGATGGCTTGGTCCTGATCGATATCGAATGTCAGCGATTTGCCGAGTTCAACGACGCCGCCTGCACCGGATTGGGCTACACGCGCGATGAGTTCAGCCAGCTGAAGCTTGGTGATCTACAGGCTGTCATGACACCCGACCAGGTCGCCGAGCGGTTAGCGGGTCTGGTCACCGCAGGAAGAGGATCGTTCGAAGTCCGGCATCGCTGCAAAGATGGCGGGATTCGGGACGTCTGGGCGAGCAATCGACTGATCAGATTGCAGGACCGTAGCATGATAGTGGCGGTCTGGCACGACATCACCGAGCAAAAGCGAGTGCTCTCATATTTGGGGCAAAGCGAGCAGCGCTTTCGCGATTTTGCCTCCGCCACTGCTGACTGGTGGTTCTGGGAAATGGATGCGGATCTTCGTTTCAACTATTTTTCGGAAAACGCGGCAGTTGCCATCGGCCGGCCAACGGCCGCCATGATCGGCAAGCGACGGCAGGAACTTTTCGGTACTCGCGAGCGTGCCGAGCAGCAGAAATGGTCCGATCATCTGGCCGATCTTGAAGCCCGCCGCCCGTTCAGACAGTTCGAGTACTGCTTCGATACGAATAATGCGGGGGAGCGCTGGGTCAGCATCAGCGGCGTGCCAATATTCGCCGAAGACGGCCGCTTCTTGGGCTATCGTGGAACAGGTAACAATATCACCGCCCGCAAGCAGGCCGAACTCGCCTATCAGGAGAGCCAGCGCATTCTACGCACCGCCATCGATGCCATCGACGAAGGCTTCGTGCTGTACGACAAAGAGGACCGGCTGGTCCTTTGCAACGAGAAATATCGCCAGATTTACGCCGCCTCGGCCGACCTGATCGTCCCCGGCGCCTCCTTCGAGCAGATCATCCGCGTTGGTGCCGAACGCGGCCAGTACAAAGATGCCATCGGCCGTGTCGATGAATGGGTGGCAGAACGAATGGCCGCCCATCTGGCAAGCAATTCGGTAGTCGAGCAGCGACTCGACAATGGCCGCTGGCTCAGGATCGTCGAGCAGAAGACAACTGACGGCTATATCGTCGGCTTCCGGGTCGACATCACAAGTCTTAAGCGAACAGAGCTGGCGCTACGCGAAAGCGAAGCCCGCTTCCGTGCCATCTTCGAATCGGCGGGTGATGCCTACCTGATTCTGCGTGACGGCATATTCGCCGACTGCAACTCCAAGTCCCTGGAGCTGTTTGCCGGCGAGCGTGCCGACATCATCGGCCGATCACCGGCAAGCCTGTCGCCCGAACTGCAACCGGACGGACGACTGTCGAGGGAAAAAGCTGCCGAACAAATGCAGGCCGTGCTCCGATTCGGCAGCCAGGTGTTCGAGTGGCGGCACAGGACGCTGGCTGGCATGGCATTCGACGTCGAGGTGAGCCTCAGCGCGGTCAAGCTGTCCAATGAAACACTGTTGCTGGCCAGTCTGCGGGACGTTACCGGCCGCAAGCAATTACAGGAGCAGCTGCGGCGGTCCGAGCTCAAGTACCGACTACTGGCGGAGAACTCAACCGAGTGGATACACTGGACCAGCCCGAGCGGCGTCTCCATTTATCACTCTCCCGCCTGCCAGGAAATCACCGGCTACGGTTCGCAGGATTTCATCGACGACCCCGCCCTGCTGAAGGCGATCGTTCATGCCGAGGACCGCGAGCTCTACGAGGGGCATCTGCGTCAGGGTGATGTCCGGCAGGAGCTGAATTTCCGCATCATCCGCCGCGATGGCGAATTGCGCTGGATTGGACATGTGTGCCAGCCATTGCTCGATGACGACGGTACCGTGCTGGGTCGCCGCTCGACCAATCGGGACGTTACCGACAGCAAGCGGATCGATGCCGAACTCGACCGCCACCGCCACCACCTCGAAGAGCTGGTATCCGAGAGAACGGCGCAGCTGGAAGCGGCCAACAGGGCAAAGAGCACTTTTCTGGCCAATATGAGCCATGAGATTCGTACGCCGATGAATGCCATCGTCGGTCTGACGCATCTGATCCAGCGGCGTACCCGGGATAGCCAGCAGCGGGAACTGCTGCAGAAGGTCTCGGCGGCGGCCGATCACTTGCTCTCGGTAATCAACGACATCCTCGACATCTCCAAGATCGAGGCAGGCAAGGTGGCCATGGAGCAGATCGACTTCACCCTTGCCCGCGTGCTCGACAACGCCATGAGCATGGTGAGCGACCATGCCCGCGACAAGGGTCTGGCCCTGACGCTGGAGGTCGCGCCGGACCTGCCGCCCGTGCTGCGCGGCGATCCGCTGCGATTGGGTCAGGTCCTGGTCAATCTGGCCAACAACGCCGTGAAATATACCGAGCGGGGCTCGATCGTTTTGCGGGTACACCGGGAAGACGGGAACAAAGATGGCGTGTCACTGCGTTTCGAAGTCGAGGATACCGGCATCGGCGTCAGTCAGGAGATAAGGGGTCGGCTGTTCCAGGCCTTCGAACAGGCCGACGTGTCGACGACGCGGCGTTTCGGCGGCACCGGCCTAGGACTGGCGATTTCCAAGCGCCTGGCGGAAATGATGGGCGGCACGGTGGGTGTAAGGAGCGAGGCCGGTCGTGGCAGTACGTTCTGGTTCACGGTTCATCTTGGCCTGGGATCATCCACGCAGCCATTGAAAACCGCGGGGGGCCTGGTGGACGAGGTCGCCGCTCTCGAGCAGAAGCTGGCGAGCCGCTGTCACGGCGCACGTCTGTTGTTGGTTGAAGACAATCGAACGAACCAGCTGGTATTGGAAGAACTGCTGCGCAATACTGGCCTGGTCCTGGACTTGGCCGGTGACGGCGCCCAGGCATTGGCGATGGCCAGCCGTCGCGTCTATGACCTCGTGCTGATGGACGTGCAGATGCCTGTCATGGATGGCCTGCAGGCAACGCGCGCCATTCGGCGCCTGGCTGGCTGGTCGGCAGTTCCCATTCTGGCCGTAACCGCCAATGCCTTCGACGAGGACAAGGAGCGTTGTCGGGAGGCCGGCATGAATGACGTCCTGACCAAGCCGGTGGCGCCGCAGGCGCTGTTCAGCCAGTTGCTCACTTGGCTGGCAGACGCGCAAGGAGGCGCAGCGCCCGCACCAGCCGGGCCAACACCGGCAGCGCAACCCAAGGTTGCGGAGAACAGCTTCGATGCCGTCGGACTTCAAGAACGGCTGGAGGCCGTGCCAGGACTTGATGTGGTCCTAGGCCTGCAGAGCGTGCGCAACCGGATGGCGACTTATGTGCGCCTGCTCGGCAAGTACGTCGACGGGCATTGCGACGACATGGCGGCGGTACGCAGGCAGCTGGCGGCCGGAAACGTCGGTGAGGCACAACGGCTTGCCCACTCGCTCAAGGGTGTTTCCGCCACCCTGGGGGTGCAGGAAGTCCGGGCACAGGCCGCCGAACTGGAAATGGCGATCAAGGAAAGGCGCACCAACGGAGAGATCGAGGCGCTGGTCGTTGACGTCGAGAAGATATGGAGTGCGCTGGCCGACGAGCTCGTCAGGGTGCTGCCGTCAGCGGCCGGAGGCGAAGTTGCAGCGGCGACGGTCGATGCCAGGCAGGCGGCAGCTCTGGCCGATGAGCTTGAGCGCTTCCTGGCGGAGGATGACATGCGGGCGAACAAGTTGGTAACTTCGGCGGGGCCTCAGTTGCGCGCCATGCTGGGTGAAGATGCATGTGTGCTGGAAGGTCAGATAGCCTTGTTCGACTATGAGTTGGCATTGGCGACCCTACGCACGGCGCGGACGCGTTGGCCCGCCGTGACCTAATCGGCCCCGATCGCCTGTCCTTTCCTATTGAATCTGAAGCGTTGCCGGCAACAACACCACACCCTCGACTTCATTGCCGCAGCCGATATAGTTCAGACGGTCGAAACTGAGCAGCCGCGACATGGCGATGCCGCGGCCGTGGGTGTCGAAGGCCCGGTTCGGGCTCATTTCGAGATACTGCTGCCAATTGAAGCCCCGGCCCTGGTCGCGGATCACGAAGCGGAGTTCCGATGGGGTGCGCTGGAATTCGATCGTCGCCTGTTTGTCGGCATTTGCCCGATCGGCGAGACGGCGGGCAATTTCTTCGGCCAGCGGTTCTCCGCCTCCCATCGCAGATTTTTCCGCGTAGGTGATGCCCAGGTTGCCGTGCTCGATGGCATTCAGCATCAACTCGGAAAGGCCGAGTACCACCCGGCCGGGATCGGGCGCCACCTGAGCCAGCAAGGTGGCGATGTCGCGCGCCTCATCGGTGGTGCGAAACGAAAATTCGGCGCTGTTCAGGCAGCTCAGGGTACGCGACGCCTTATTAACCTCATCCTGCAACTCGAGGTAGTCCCGGTGATCGCGCACGGCGGCGGCGACGATGGCCACCAAGGTGTCTGCGGCGAAGGGCTTGGTCAGGTAGTAATAGGCGCCGGCCTGCAGGCCCTCGGCGATGGCGCTGTCGCCGGACATGGAGGTCTGCATGATCACGGGCGTATGCACCATTTCAGGCCGGGCCTTCATGCGGCGCAGTATCTCGATGCCGTCCATGTCCGGCATCATCCGGTCGAGCAGGACGATATCGAAGCTCGTCGGCGCCGATGACAATTGCCGCCAAGCCTCGGTGCCGTTCTCGGCGCTGCTGGTTGCATAGCCCTCGTCGCCGAGAATCTCGACCAGTGCCTCGAGATTGATGGGTTCGTCTTCGACGATCAGTACGCGGTTGGCAGACATGGCAGTGGCATGGCATCGGTCAGAGAGGTGCAACGATACCACCATTGCCAGTGATCTTGTTCCGCGCTGCGGCGAAGGTTAGACTGGTCGCCCGATTCCAATGCATTCCGCATTCAATCTGCCTCGCGAGTCATGGCGGCAACACTTATGAAAAAGAAAATTGCGGCAGCATCCGCCACCCTGTTGGCGGCGATATTGTTGGCGGCCTGTGGCCAGGGCGATCAGAAGGCTCCGCCCGGAGCCGCGCTGGGGGCGGGCGCTCCTCCCCCGCCGGAAGTCGATGTGGTAACCATCGCGACTGGCAGCACGACGCTGACTCGAGAGCTGCCGGGTCGGCTCGAAGCCTGGCGCACAGCCCAGGTGCGAGCACGCGTCGAGGGTATCGTCGAAAAGCGCTTGTTTGCCGAAGGCACGCACATCAAGGCCGGCACCCCCCTATTTCGCATCGACGATCGGACCTACAAGACCGGTGCTGCTGCTGCGGATGCCGACCTTGCCGTGGCGCGCACGACCGTGGAGCGTTACAAGCCATTGCTGGCGATGAAAGCGGTCAGTCAGCAGGAATACGATCAGGCCGAGGCCCGATTGAAGCAGACCGAGGCGGCATCGGCCAAGGCAAAGCTGGATCTCGAGAATGCAAGCGTGCTTGCACCCATTTCCGGCCGCATCGGCCGTGCCTTGGTGACCGAGGGCGCGTTGGTGGGCAAAGGCGAGGCGACGCCCCTTGCCACCATCGAGCAGATCGACCCGCTTTACGCCAACTTCACCCAGAGCAACACCGACCTGCTGCGACTGCGTCAGGCAATCAATGCCGGCCAACTGAAGAAATCCGGCGAGACACGCATCGACGTGCTGCTGGAGGACGGCAGCATCTACACGCGGCCCGGCAAGCTGCTGTTCTCAGATCTGGCCGTGGATCCGGCCACCGGCTCGGTCCTCATGCGTGCCCAGATTCCGAATCCGAATCGGGAGTTGCTGCCCGGCATGTTCGTGCGCATACGCTTTCCGGAGTCTGTGGCCGAGAATGCCATCACCGTGCCGCAGAAGGCGGTGCAAATGAATGCCCAGGGCCAGTTCGTCATGGTGATCGACAAGGATGGCAAGGCTGCACCCCAGCCGGTGAAAGTAGGAGGCATGAGTGGCAGCGATTTCATTGTCGTCGAGGGTCTGAAGGGTGGCGAACAAGTGATCGTCAATGGCCTCCAGAAGGTCCGGCCCGGCATGCAGGTGAAGGCGGCGCCTTCGGCGTCCGCCGGTGCGACGGCTCCAGCCGCCAAACAGGGGAACTGAGCGGATGCTGGCCAAGTTCTTCATCGATCGCCCCATCTTCGCCTGGGTGATCGCCATCATCATCGTTCTGGCCGGCGCGCTGGCGCTGAAGAAGCTGCCCGTGTCGGCCTATCCGCAAGTGGCGGCGCCTTCCATCGCATTCAACATCACTTATCCCGGCGCTTCGGCCCAGGTCATCGAGGACACGGTGACGGCGCTCATCGAACAGGAGATGAACGGCATCGAACACCTGCTGTACATGGAAGCCTCGTCCGAACTGGGTGTCGGCACCCTGACCCTGACCTTCGAGGCCAGCACCAACATCGACGTGGCCTCCGTCGAGGCGCAGAACCGTTACAAGCGCGTCGAGGCGCGCTTGCCCGAAGATGTCCGCCGGCTGGTCGTTCCCGTGACCAAACCGCAACGCAATTACCTCATGTTCGTGATGTTCTATTCGCCGGACAAGAGCCTGAACAACGTCGCCTTGGGCAGCTTTGCGGCGGCCAATGTCCTCGATCAGATCAGACGGGTGCGGGGTGTCGGGGAGGCGATACTGTTCGGCACCGAATATTCCATGCGCATCTGGCTGCAACCGGCGAAGCTGAACGCCTACAATCTGGCGCCCGCCGATGTCGCCAATGCCTTGCGTGCCCAGAATGTGCAGCTTGCCACCGGCGAGCTGGGCCAGGCGCCGGCGGGCACCGGCCAGCAGTTCAATGCCGTCATCGTCACGCGCGGCCGCTTGTCGTCTCCCGAGGAATTCGGCAATGTCATCATCCGCGCCAAGGCCGATGGCTCGGCGGTGCGGGTGAAGGACGTGGCGCGGGTCGAGCTTGGTGCCCAGGACTACAACATCTTCGCCCGCCTCGACGGTCAGCCGGCGGCGGCCATCGCCGTACGCGTGGCGCCGGACGGCAACGCCCTGGAAGTGGCGAAGGCCGTGAAGGCGAAGATGGCCGAACTGTCCACCTACTTTCCCAAGGGTATCGCCTGGACCGTCCCCTACGACACTTCACGCTTCGTCGAAATTTCGATCACCGAGGTGCTGTACACCCTTGCCGAAGCCATGTTGCTGGTGTTCCTGGTGATGTACCTGTTCCTGGAAAACTTCCGCGCCACGCTGATTCCGGCTGTCGTGGTGCCGGTGGCGCTGATGGGTGCGCTGACGGGCCTCTACCTGCTCTCATACTCCATCAACGTGCTGACGCTGTTTGCCATGGTGCTGGCCATCGGCATCGTGGTGGACGATGCCATCGTCGTCGTCGAGAACGTCGAGCGCATTATGACGGAGGAAGGTCTGGCGCCACGCGAGGCGACGCGCAAGGCGATGGGCCAGATCTTTGCCGCCATCATCGGCATCACGCTCGTGCTGATGGCCGTGTTTGTGCCCATGGCTTTCTTCGGTGGCTCGGTGGGCGCCATCTATCGCCAGTTTGCGGTGACGCTGGTGCTGACGATGGCGTTCTCGGCATTGATGGCGCTGACTCTGACGCCGGCCATGTGCGCGACGGTGCTGAAACACGTGCCGGGTGGCGGCTTGATGTCGAGCAAGGGCTTCTTCGGCTGGTTCAACCGCGCTTTCGGCGCCAGCGTCGCTGGCTACCGGGCCGGCGTTGCCCGCATGATCGTGCGTCCTTACCGCTGGCTGGTCGTCTTCAGCGCCATCCTCGTTGGTGTCGCCTGGCTGTTTGCCCACCTGCCGGGCAGCTTCCTGCCCGAAGAGGACCAGGGCTACTTCATCAATGTCATGCAACTGCCGCCCGGTGCCACTCAGGAGCGGACGCTCGAAGTCGTGAAGCAGGTCGAGGCTTACTACCAGAAGCAGCCGGAAGTGGAACATGTCATCGGCGTCGTCGGTTTCTCCTTCTTTGGCCGCGGCCAGAATGCCGCGCTGGCTTTCGTCCGCCTCAAGGACTGGGACGAGCGCAAGGATGCCAACAGCATTGCCGGTGCCGTCATCCGCCGTGCCAACATGGCGCTGTTCCAGATCAAGCAGGCCTTCATCTTCGCCACCAATGTGCCGCCGATTCCCGAATTGGGCGCCATCGGCGGCTTCGACTTTCGTCTGCAGGATCGGTCGGGCCAGGGCCGTGACAAATTGATGGAAGCGCGCAATATGGTGCTGGGCCTGGCGAGCAAGAATCCGGCTCTCGCCGGCGTGCGGCCGGAGGGCCAGGAACCGGCGCCGCAGTTGATGCTTGATATCGACCAGGCCAAGGCGCAGACCCTGTCAATCGACATGGCCAGTCTCAACGACACTCTGCAGTCGGCGCTCGGTGTCGCCTATATCAACGACTTCGTCCGTCAGGGCCGCATCCTGCGCGTGCAGATGCAGGCAGAGCCCGACTTGCGGTCGCGGCCGGACGACATCCTGCGACTGCCGGTGAAGAACGCGCGCGGCGAGATGATCCCCTTGGCCGAAATCGCCAGTCCGCGCTGGATCGTCGGCCTGCCCAAGCTCGACCGCTACAACGGCAATCCGTCGTTCAAGATTTCCGGCGGGCCGGCACCGGGGCACAGCACCGGCGAGGCGATGGCCGCCATGGAGAGCATTGCTGCCCAACTGCCACCCGGGCTGGGATTCGAATGGTCCGGGACTTCGTTTGAGGAACAGTTGTCGGGCGCTCAGGCACCGTTCCTCTTCGGCCTGTCGCTGCTGGTTGTCTTTCTGGCCCTGGCGGCACTCTACGAAAGCTGGTCGATTCCCTTTGCCGTCATCCTCGTGGTGCCGCTCGGCGTGCTGGGTGCGCTGCTGGCCGTCACGCTGCGCGGCCTGCCCAACGACGTGTTCTTCAAGGTGGGCCTGATCGCGATCATCGGCCTCTCCTCCAAGAACGCGATCCTGATCATCGAGTTCGCCCGCACGCTGCACGAGCGGGGCATGGGCCTGCTGGAGGCGACGATGGAAGCCTGCCGGCTGCGTATCCGGCCCATCGTCATGACCTCGCTGGCTTTCATCCTCGGCGTGCTGCCGCTGGCGATTTCCACCGGCGCTGGCGCCCAGAGCCGCCATGCCATCGGCACCGGCGTCATCGGCGGCATGATCACGGCCACGCTGCTGGCGGTGTTCCTGGTGCCGGTGTTCTTCGTCGTCGTGCGCAGGATCTTTCCGGGCAAGCCGCGCGGCGAGGAGAGCCATCATGAGTAAGGCGACGCCGCTGGTGCTGGCCGGCCTGCTTTCGGCCTGCTCCTTGGCCCCCGAGTACCAGCGACCAGAAGCGCCGGTGGCGGCCGCCTGGCCGGAGGATGCCGTTGCCGGCACCCGCGCCCCCGCTGGCCTTGATTGGCGCGCCTACTTTGCCGATGCTCAACTGCAAGGCCTGATCGCGGCGGCACTCGAGCAGAACCGCGACCTGCGCATTGCCGTCGCCCGCGTGGCCGAGGCACGTGCCCTGTATGGCGTCGCACGCGCCGACCGGCTGCCGAATGTCGATGCCGTTGCCAGCCGCAGTGAGGCGCGCTTGCCGGCCGATCTGTCGGCCACCGGCCAGGCCATGACGGCACAACGCTACGATGTCAATCTCGGCGTCACGGCATTCGAACTGGATTTCTGGGGCCGGATCGCCAGCCTGACCGAGGCCGCGAAGGCTAGTTACCTCGCCACAGAGGAGGCGCAGCGCGCCTTCGGCCTGTCGCTGATTGCCGATGTTGCGAGCGCCTACTTTGGTTTGCTGGAACTGGACGAGCGGACGGCAATTGCCCGCGAGACGCTCGCCAGCCGCGAGGAATCGCGTACGCTGATCGCCAGGCGGCGGGAAGTCGGCATCGCCGGCGATCTCGACTACCTCGCTGCCGATGGCGCCACCGAGGCAGCGCGCGCCGAACTGGCCAGTCTTGAGCGTCAACGGTCGGCGGCGGCTACCGCCTTGACGCTGCTGGTCGGCAAGCCGTTGAACGATCTCCAGGTGAGTGGGCGCAAGCTGGCCGAACAGTCGGTGGTTACCGACCTGTCGGCCGGCCTGCCATCGGAAGTGCTGACGCGCCGTCCCGACGTGCTGGCGGCCGAGCAGCGGCTGATTGCCGCCAACGCCAGCATCGGCGCCGCTCGCGCCGCCTTCCTGCCACGCATCTCGCTCACTGCCGCCTTCGGCACGGCCAGCGCGGCGCTGAGCGGGCTGTTCGACAGCGGCAGCGGCGCCTGGAGTTTCGTCCCAGTGCTGCGTTATCCACTGTTCGATGCCGGTCGCACGGCCGCCAATGCCGATCTCGCCGAGGCGCGCAAGGTGATCGCGGTCGCCGACTACGAAAGGACAATCCAGCAGGCGTTCCGGGAAGTGGCCGATCTGCTGGCGGCACGCGACAAGCTGGCCGGGCAGTTGAAGGCGCAGGAAGCTGCAGAAAAGGCGCAGACGGAGCGACTGCGCATCGTCGATGCCCGCTATAAGGCCGGTATCAGCAGCTATCTCGAAGTGCTGGATGCCCAGAGGGAACTATTCACCGCGCAACAGTCAGTCGTGGCGACACGCCGCGCCTGGCTCGCCACCGCCGCGCAGCTTTACAAGGCGCTGGGCGGCGGGGACGCGGTGCCTACAAGGGCCTCTTGAGCGTGATGGCGCCGCGCACCTCGGCGGCGCTGTAGCCGATGGCCTTGTCATCAGGGTAGAGTTCCTTCAGCTTCGCCTGTACCGCTGGAGAAATCCGGTCGGTGGTGCCGTGGCATTGGAGGCAGAGATCCTGGGTCGGCAGCGCCTTCATGTAGCGATAGACCTGCTGGCCGTCGACGCTTACCAGCTCGCCCTTTTCCAGTCCCGTCGGCTTCTCGCCGGCGGCAACACGCCGGTCGAAGTCTTCCAGCACGGCCTTCTCCCAAGCATCGGGAGCCGCCTTGGGGTTGCGATTCCTCAGGCTGACGCGGCGGATGGCCCAGCCTGTCTTTTCCGATGCCGCCTTGGCCATGGCCGGTGCCTTGTCGCGGCAGACGCCGATGGCGTTTTCGGGACCGCCCTTGCGGATCTCATCGTCCAGCACTTCCAGCAGCTTGGGCGGGATCGACACCGCCACCTTGCGGGCTTCGTCCATCAATTGCACTTCGTCGGCGAAGGCAGGCAGGGTGGCCGCAAGGGCGAGGGCGAGTACTGCCATGTGCAGCATGGTGTTCTCCTTGAATATGACAGGGTGATTCAGGCCAGCGCCCTGACGCGAACATCGAGCCTGGACATGTCGGCGGCGAAGGCTTCGAGGTCGGCGCGAAATGCTGTCAGTTCGGGGCGGGTGGCGAGCAAGTGCGCTTCCTCGCCGAGATATTCGGTGACGTTTTCGGCCAGATTGCGCGCCGCCTGCTTCTGCCAGGCAGTCAGTGCCGACAAACCGCCGCCGATGCGATGAGCGGCGATATCGCCGACCAGCTTCGACAGGTCTTCCTCGGCATCCCAGCGCAGGTTCTTCAGTACGAAGGAGAGGGCGGTGGCGAACTCCGCATTGCCGGTCACATGGGCGCCGGACATCGCTTTGTCCATTCCTTGCAAGGCGACAAACGGCGTATCGGCGGGCAGGACGACGGTGACGTCGACTGCTTCGTCGCCGGCGGCTTCGAACAGCCCGTCTGCGGTGACGCGGAATGCAAGCTGCCACGGCGACATCTCGAAACGCGCCTGCCGGCCGGCAAAGCCGCGTAACTGCTGGCGCGCCCAGGCAGCCTGACCGAGCAGGTGGTTGAGCGCGCCGAGGACTACCGTGTCGATCACTGGATCTGCTGGATGCCGGCGACCTGCCAGCCGCCGCCAGCTACCGGCTTCGTCAGGTGCCAGATTTCGGCGAAGGGCTGCGCCGCCGCGTTGGCTTGCTCGCGGATTTGGCCCGAGAAGCGAACGCTGGCGATATAACGGTCGCTTTCGGTGACCAGTTCGAGCAGTTCGGCGTCGAGATGCTGGACATCGGTTTCCTGTTTGGCGTGGCCGCGCTCCTCGTACTGCATCTGGATCTCGGCAAAGACCTCGGGGGCGAGGAACTGCTTGAGGTCGTCGAGGTTACCGGCATCGTTGGCGGCCTGCAGGCGGATGAAGTTCAGCTTGGCTTGACGCAGGAATCCTTCGCTGTCAAAGCCGGCGGGAACATTGGTCGCGGCAGCGGTACCGCCAATTGCAGGGGCGGCGGTCGGCTCGAAGTGCATCGGCTCGGAAGTGCTGCCCACGCCGCCGGCGTAGGCAGCGTGTTGCGACGGCTGACTCTTGCGGAACAGCAACCGGAAGACGAATACGGCCGCCATCACCAGCAGCAGGATCATCAACATGTTGGCCATGCCTTCGCCCATGCCGAAGTGCGACAGCAGGGCGGCGATGCCGAGGCCGGCGGCCAAGCCGGCGATCGGGCCGAGCCAGCGGCTCATGCCGGACGGCTGCGGCGCCGGTGCCTGGGGCGTGGCGGCAGGCTTCGCCGGCACGGTTGGCGCGGCGTTCGGGGTTGGCGCCGTCGGAGCCGGGGCCGCCTTTTGCACAGGCGTGCTGCTGCGGTTCATGCCGATGGAGCGGCTGCCGCCGAGGCGTGCGGCTTCGGCGTCCTGGGCGAACAGGCCGATGCCGATGACGGCGGCGAACAAGGCGAGGGCGATGTTTCTCATGGAGTTCCTCCGTGGGTTACAGCTTGTAGCCGCGGTGCAGGGCGACGACGCCCGCGGTCAGGTTGAAGTAATCGACCTTCGCCAGCCCGGCTTGTTCCATCAAGCCCTTGAGCGTTTCCTGGTCCGGATGCATGCGGATGGATTCGGCGAGATAGCGGTAGCTGTCGGGGTCGTTGACGATCTTGCTGCCCAGCCACGGCAGCACCTTGAAGGAATAGAGGTCGTAGAAGGGGGTCAGGGGTTCCCAGACCTTGGAAAATTCCAGCACCAGCAGCCGACCGCCGGTGCGCAGCACGCGGCGCATTTCGGCCAGGGCCTTGTCCTTGTGGGTCATGTTGCGCAGGCCGAAGGCGACGGTGACGACGTCGAAATGATTGTCCGGGAAGGGCAGCTTCTCGGCATCGCATTGGGCGACCGGGCCGAGCACGCCCTCGTCGAGCAGCCGGTCGCGGCCGCGGGTGAGCATGGCGTTGTTGATGTCGGTGAGCCAGACTTCGCCGCTCGGGCCAACCCGCTTGGCGAATCCGGAGGAAAGATCGCCGGTGCCACCGGCAATATCGAGGACACGGTCGCCGGGCCTGACGGCCGACACCTGTAGCGTGAAGGCCTTCCAGAGCCGGTGCAGGCCCATCGACATGAGATCGTTCATCACGTCGTACTTCTGCGCGACCGACGAGAAGACGCCTTCGACGCGCTTGGCCTTGTCCGCTTCCTTGACCGTTTCGAAACCGAAGTGGGTGTCCGACATGTCAATGACTGCCGCAGGAACCGCCGCTGCCGCAACTGCCACCGGACTTGGGTGGACGGGTGGAGGAGTCGATGTCGCGGCTGCCGTCGGCGCCGGCCAGCCGGGCCAGGTAGGCCTGCCAGTAGGATTCCTGGTTGATGCCCAGATCGTAGAGCAGGTCCCAGGAATAGATGCCCGTGTCGTGGCCGTCCGAGAAGAAGGGTTGCACGGCGTAGTTGCCGACGGCCGCGAGGTTCGTGATATCGACGTTGCGTTTGCCGGTTTGCAGGGTTTCCTGGCCGGGGCCGTGGCCGCGTACTTCGGCAGAGGGCGAGTAGACGCGCAGGTACTCGTAGGGCAATTTGAAGGTGGCGCCGTCGCTGAAACTGACTTCCATCAGCTTCGACTGCTGGTGCAGCTTTATTTCCGTCGGAATCGGCGTGTGCTTGTCTAGCCCGGCCATGATTGTGTAGGTTATGGTCAGAGTTCGTAGGGGGCGCCTATCATAGCGCAGGCGCAGAGTGGCGGTGGCGGGAGGGCTGTCACAATTCCGTCATCCAGCGGCAATACACTGCGGGCGTTTCCATGGATTTCAATCCCGCATTTCAAACCATTATGGCTGCCACGATTCTTGTTGTCGAAGACGAGCCGGCGATCCAGACGCTGATCGCCATCAACCTCAAGCGCGCTGGCCATGAGGTGGTCACGGCCCTCGACGCCGAGACCGCCCAGCGCCAGATCAACGAAGCGCTGCCCGATTTGATCCTGCTCGACTGGATGCTGCCGGGCATGAGCGGCCTGGAACTGGCGCGGCGGCTGCGCGCGGACCCGCGCAGCCGGCAGGTACCGATCATCATGCTGACCGCTCGCGGCGACGAACGCGACAAGGTGCAGGGGCTGGAAACGGGCGCCGACGATTACGTCACCAAGCCGTTCAGCCCGAAAGAATTGCTGGCTCGCATTCAGGCCGTGCTGCGCCGACGCGCGCCGGATGCGACGGAAGATGCAGCCGAGCTGGGCGGCTTGCGGGTCGATCCGGTCAGTCATCGCGTCACCGCGGACGGACAAGCGGTGACCCTGGGTCCCACCGAGTTCCGCCTGATGCATTTCCTGATCACCCACCCCGAGCGCGTGCACACTCGCAGCCAGTTGCTCGACCAGGTCTGGGGCGACCATGTGTTCGTCGAAGAGCGGACCGTCGACGTGCATATCCGTCGCCTGCGCGGCGCGCTCGAACCGAGCGGTCTCGACCGTCTGATTCAGACCGTGCGTGGCAGTGGCTATCGGCTGTCGGCGGAGGTTGTTTGAGCGGCAACTGGCTCTGGATCGTCCTCGGCGTCGTCTTCGCCCTGATGCTGGCAATGGTGCTACGCGATCGGAGGTACCTGCGTCGCCTCATCCGCTGGGCCAGCCAGCCGATCGGGACGCCGGTGCCCGATGCGATGGGTCGCTGGGGCGACGCCTTCGCCGCCCTGCACAAGCGATCGCGAATTGCGGCCGAACAGCGGGAACAACTGCATGACGCGCTGGAACGCTTCCGCCAGGCCGCCCAGGCGATGCCCGACGGCGTCGCCATCCTGGGCGCCAAGTTCGCAATCGAATGGCTGAACGGCCATGCCGAGAGCCTGCTCGGCATCGACAACGGTCGCGATGTCGGCACTCCGATCGTCAATCTGCTGCGGGAGCCGGAGTTCATCGCCTATCTCCAGGGCGGCGACTATGGCCAGCCCCGGCTGCTGCGCCCCACGCGCAGGCAGGGCCAGAGTTTGCAGGTGCAGGCCATCCCCTTCAGTCAGGGCCGCATCATGCTGCTGGTACGCGACGTGACCCAGATCGAGCGCCTGGAAACCATGCGCCGCGACTTCGTCGCCAATGTTTCCCATGAACTGAAGACGCCGTTGACGGTCGTGTCGGGGTTCGTCGAAACGCTGGCCGATGGCTGGCAGGATCTGCCGGCCGAGGATGTCCGGCACTATCTGGCCCTGTCCGGCGACCAGGCGGCGCGGATGCGGCGGCTGATCGACGATCTGCTGACGCTGTCGGCTTTGGAAACGGATGCACCGCCGACCGAGGAGCCCGTGGACATGGCCTCCTTGCTGGCCGAGGTGCGCGAGGAGGCAGCGGTGCTGTCTGGCGGTCACCACGAAATCGCCATGATCGATACCGGCCCGCCGATCCTGCTCGGCAATCCGCGCGAGATTCGCAGCGCGCTCGGCAATCTGGTGTCCAACGCCGTGCGCTATACGCCCGCCGGCGGTCGCATCGAACTATGCTGGCGGCGAACCGATGATGACGGTGCGGCATTCGCCGTTACCGACACCGGCATCGGCATCGACCCTCAGCACCTTCCCCGCCTGACCGAACGCTTTTATCGGGTGGACCGGGGGCGGTCGCGGGAGACGGGCGGCACGGGTCTGGGGCTGGCCATCGTCAAGCACGTGCTCGAACGGCACGGTGGCCACTTGAACATCGAGAGCAAGCCGGGGCAGGGCAGCTGTTTTACTGCCCTGCTGCCGGCACGGCGGGTTGCTCCTACGCGGCCAGCGTAAAGGAACAGCGCTCGAAGTTGGCGCCGCGGGTCAGCAACTCGCCCAGCCGCGCCGACACAGGCCGGTCGGTGTAAATCTCGATGAGGCGGCCCGGGGTATACCAGCCCTGCGGCAGAATGACCGATACTGTTTCCTTCAGTGCCGGTACGGTCGGCAGGAAGAAACCCTGCACGTATTTCTCCCCTGTCGTGATGCCGTCGCCGGTCGGCCGGACGGCGACGCCCGTGGCCGGTCCGGGCAGCAAGTGGATACCGGCTTGCAGCCGACCGCTGATGTCCTGAAAAAGCCAGCTGACGCGCGCAAGAACGAAGTCGTCCCTGCCCGGCGCTCTTACCGCCAGCAACTGGCCGTGCTGTAGCCGCGGACCGGCGGCATTGCGGAAGGCACGGAAACCGTTCAGCGATTTATCGGCGATTTCCCAGAGATCGGGCGCAAAGTCGAGTTGCGCCGCGCGCAGGTTGAGCGGCTGCGTGGGATCAATCTGATTGCGGAAGGTCCAGAGTTTTTCCACCTCGCCGCGCGAGTACATGCGTACGGGAGCCGGCTGGACGAACTCGCTGCCCGCAACGTGGAAATAAATCGATTTCAGGTCGTAGATGACCGACAGGATGCCGCCGGCTTTGGTGCGCTCGAAGCGACGGGGCAGCGCCGTCAGGCACCATGGCCGGTAGAGCTGAAGCAGCAGGCGCCCCGCTTGGGCCGCAGGACAGTCCTCGCCCAGGCCGAGGCTCGCGGGGCTGTCCCCTTCCTTGAGCCGGGCGAGCAGGCCCTGCACGCGCTCGCCGAGGCGCGAGGTGTCGAACAGGCGCGCCGATGCAGTGGCGGCAAGGTAATCCACCGGCAGCAGCCCTCTGTCCTGCATGAGATCGATACCATAGCCGCGACCGCCCGCGTCCCCGTCTGGCCGGCTCACAGCCGTGGCTGGCGCCATGGCCTGGGCCCAGCGGATGATCCAGGACAGTTCCTTCGGCGTGCGGCTACAGGGGTTCGCCAGATCGACCAGGAGCGCGGCGGCGTAAGTTTCCGCACAGGTCGTGAAGGTGGCGGTCGTGCCTAGCGGTTCGCTGACGGCCTCGTTGGCGAGGCCCCAATCATCTGCCGTGTCGTAGTAGCCGTGCAATTCGATCCATACGCCGGCGGCCACCGCGCGGTGGGCACGATAGTATTCGATGAGCGTCTGGGCGGCATAATGGATGCAGCGCTGGCAGACGAGCGCCAGTTGCTGCTTGATGGTCTCGTCATTGCCGCCAAGCTGCGCGACCCGTGCGTAACCGTTTGCCATCAGTCGCCAGAGTGCGATGTTGTGCTCGAAGGCGTCGGCCTCCTCCACTGTCGACGGCACCGGTTTGGCGACATAGCGTGCTGCCACGGCATCCTGCAGGAAGGCCAATGGTTCGCGGGCGGCTTCCAGCACCGACAGGTATTCCACCGCCGCAGGAGGTGCCTCGTGCACGGCCTTGAGGAGGCCGCGCAGCATGCCGTGAGCGAACGACACATTGGTGATCGGCAAGGCAGCGATCACTTCGCGACAGCGTGCCGCGTCTCGGCTATCGACGGGAAGTTGGCTGATCATTCGGCGGAGGGCACAGGAATCAGATTGCGGGTTCGTAAGCTGCCCGCTCGAAGTCTACCCCACGATCCCCGAGTTGCAGCAGCTTGATCCGCGGCACGGGGCCACCCGATACGTCGAGAATGCGGCCGACCCGAAAATAACCGGGCGGCAGGATAATGCTTGGCGGGGTGCCGAGCGATTCGATGGCCGGCAGCAGGAAGGCGGCGCGGTAGGGTTCCCTGGTACCGGCCGGGTCTGTCGCGCGAATGCCGACCGGTTCGGCGCGGCCAGGAATCATCCTGATGCCGGCGCACAGGCAGGCGTCGACTGTCACCATGGCCCAGCGCAGATAGCCGAGCACGAAATGCTGGGTCTCGGGGGGGCGGATCGCCACCAGCTGTCCCTGGGCGACCCGGCTGCCGGAGCGGCCCGGTGTCCGCACGACATGGATGCCGGTGGACGACTCGTCGACAACCCGCCATTCCTCGATCTGGTATCCCTGCTGCTCGCTGAAGCCCTCAGGGGCCGTTCTGGCGACGCGGCCGAAGGTGGCGATCTGCTCGCGCTCGCGCCGCAAGGCGTCGTCATCGACATGGCTGGGTTGCCGGAAAGGCTTGCGCCCCGACAGGTAATAGTGGATCGCGCTGACCCCGCAGATAACCTCGCCGCGGCCGACGGCGACCTGCCGTTCCTGGCGGCGAACGCCGCCCCGGCACCAGCGTTGGTAGACCTGCTTCAGCACTTGGCCGCAGTCCGGCTGCGTGCAGTCGTCTCCCAGTTGCAAGTCAGCCGGTTGCCTGCCCTGGTCGAGCAGCGTCAGTCGCTTCTTCAGGCTCTGCCGCAAGTTCGAGGTATCCAGCCAGCGGGCCGTCGGCCCGGCAACGGGCTGGTAGCCGGCGGGTTCGCTGGACGCCAGGTCGGCACAAAGTGGCGTCGCGGTTTCCTTCTCGGGCGGGTTGGTGGTGATGACAATCTTTGTCGACCAGCGACGTGCCCAGCGGGCCACCCAGGCAAGGTGGCGCAGCGGCAGTTCGTGCGGACTGGCGGCGTGCAGCAATAGCACTTCGGCGTAGATCTCCCGCGGCGACGAGGGCACCTTGCCGTGACGCAGCGCGTCCTCGACGGCGGTCTCGGCCGCACCGGCCTGCTCGGCGGTAGCATAGAGTTCATGCAGGGCCCGCCAATGCTCCGGTGTCGGCTGAAAGCCGGCTCGGTAAATATCCAACTGCGCGCCGGCGAGGGTGCCGAGGGCGCGCTGGACCAGCAGACCGAGCTGCGCCTTCAGCCGGACATCTCCTGCCAGCGCCGCCTCGATACAGCGTGCATAGCCGGCCAGCAGGCCCTGCCAGACGGCCTGGGCAGCATCGAAAGCGGCCTGTTCGGGTGGTACGAGCGGTAGCGGCTTGCCGACGAAGCGGCGGGCGCCCTCCTTCTGCACGAGCAGCACGGGTTTGCGCAGCAGTTCGAGTATCGACAGCCGTTCAGCGGCGTCCAGATCAAGGCGGTTGAGCAGATTCAGTTGCCGCAGCAAATGAGCCAGGGCCTGCACAGGGTTGGTCAGCGGCGTATCCGCTAGCCAGGTGCGACATTCTTCGGCGCTCGCGAATGCCGGCCGCTGTTCGCCACCGATGCCAGTCGTGGTCATGCGCCGCTTTCCTCTTCGGCCAGGGCGGCAACGATGGCGGCGTGCAGAGCCGCCGTGGTCGGGGGGCGGCGTGTCACCACGGCTGACTCTTGCGGCTCGGCCCAGATGGCGGCCGGAAAATGGCTATCGTCGCGCCAGCGGGGGATGATGTGCCAGTGCAAATGCGGCACCATGTTGCCGAGCGCGGCAAGATTGACCTTGTCCGGCGCCTGCAGCGTACGCAGCGCGGTTTCGACCGCGAACACCACGTTCATCAGATGTCGGCGGCTGCCAGCGTCGAGTTCGGTCATCTCGCCCACGTGGGCGCGCCAGACGACCCGGCAATAACCGGGAAAGGCATCGCCCTCCGGCCCCTCGACGCGAACGACGCGGCACAAACCGTCTTGCCAGACGAGTTCGCCGCCGGAAGATTGGCACAGTGGGCAATCCAGCATGGCTCAAGGATAACTCATCAGCGCATGCGCGGCAGAGTGTCTCTAAGAATCAGGCTGGGTGAGGCGAAGGGGGCCAGGCGCTCCAGGAAGTCGAGCAGTTCCAGCGCCGGCGAATTGCGGAAGAAGCTTGCCTTGGGCGTATCCATCCAGATGCGGTCCGCATGGAGCCACAGCTCGTGGGGAGTGTCGCCGATGCCGTCGCCATTGCGGTCGAAGCCCTGATAGTCGCTCCAGTAGTTGCCCCGCCAGGCATTCGCGGCGCCGGTACCGGCGGCACTGACAGCCACCTGGGTCAGGTTGTTCTCGAAACGGTTGCCGGTGATGCGGTGGCCGCCCTGCTCGCCGTAGAAGTACATGCCGATGATGTTGTGAGCGAAACGGTTGCCGCGGACCGTCAGCACGCTTTCGTCGTTGACCGGCGAATTCGCCTGCAGGCCGACGGCGCAATGAAGAATCTCGTTGCCTTCCACCAGGGCGTTGCCGCTTTCCTTGAAGGCGAGGCCACCACCGCCTCCTTCCAATGCATGGGCAATGTAGTTGCCGCGCACGGTCAGCTCCGGCGAGTAGAGAACGACAATGCCGGTGCCGGTGTGGCTGAGGCGATTGCCGACTACCTGCGAGCGCGGCGAGAAGACGAACTGCATGCCGTAGCGGCCATCCTCCAGCGTGTTGCCGGCAACGGTATTTTCGGGCGAGTTGGCGAAGGTCAGGTCGCGGATGCGCTTGAAGTGGTTGCCTTCGATAACATTGTGGCGGCTGTTCCAGAGCCGCAAGCCGTCGCCGCGCTGACCCAGCGGCAAATCCTTGCCAACGATGCGGTTTCTCAGGATGCGATTGCGGTTGCCCTGTTTGACATGGATGCCGAACAGCACGTCATCGATCTGGTTGTCCTCGATGCGGTTATCGTCGCCTTCGATCTGGATGCCGGCGTGGATCTGGTCGTGCGAATCGCCGGAGCCGGCGAGGCGCAGGCCGCGCACGGTGGCGCCATTGGTGCGCAGGATCAATACGGTGCCGCCACCCTCGACGCTGACATGGCCGCCACCGTCGATGGTCAGCGGCCGATCGATCACCGCCGGACCTGCGTAGACGCCCGCGGCCGGCCGCAGCGTGCCGCCGGTCGGTGTTCCGTCGATCAGGGGTTGCAGAGGTGTCGCCGCCCAGACCGGCAGGACAAAAACGAACATGAGCCAGAAGAATCTCATGGTTGGCATTGTTGTTGCCGGCGGCAGGCTTGGCCTTGGCCCAAATCAATTCCGATCATGTGGGAATGGCAGGCTTGACGCCTTGCCCGCAATTTCGCAGGATGAACAGATGACAGTTCTTCTTCCGGAATCGATCGACGCCTGGGGCTCGCCGGATTTCGGCAATGTGCTCAAGCACGAGCTGGAACGGCTCGGCGCCGGGCAATTACCATTGCAGCAGGGCTTGTCCGCCAGCAGCGTCGCTCTTGACGACAGGCTGGAGGTGATGTTCATCAGCGCGGCCGATGCGTCCGAATGCATCCGGGCTAGGGTGGGCGTGTTCTTTGCCGGCATCGTTGCCGGTTGCAGTTGCGCCGACGATCCCACTCCCGTGGAGCCGCAAAACGAATATTGCGAAATGTTGGTCATAATCGACAAGACGACGGCCTCGGCTTCGATCACACTGTCGGCCGACGATCCGGATCGCGATTGAGACTGGACGAGAGAGATTCGATGCATACCCACGACCTGTCTGAATGGTCTCACGACCACGTGTTCGACGAAGGTAGTCCTGCTGCCGAGCGTGGGGCCCGCGCGGTCATGTGGATCACCGCCGCGATGATGGTGATCGAGATCGTGGCGGGTTGGTGGTTCAACTCGATGGCACTGCTGGCTGACGGCTGGCACATGAGTTCGCATGCCTTGGCCATCGGCATCAGCGCATTCGCCTACGCCGCCGCGCGACGCCATGCCCGCGACCCGCGCTTCGCCTTCGGCACCTGGAAGATCGAGGTACTGGGCGGATTCGCCAGCGCCATCTTCCTGTTGGGCGTCGCGGTAATGATGGTGGTGGCGTCGGCCGAGCGGATTCTTTCGCCGCAGCCGATCCACTATCAGGAAGCGATGGCCGTCGCCGCTGTCGGGCTCGTCGTCAATATCGTCTGCGCGCTGATTCTCGGTCAGGCGCATGACCAGGCGCACGACCACCATCATGATCATGGCCATGCACACTCGCATAGCCACGACCTCAACCTGAAGTCGGCATACATGCACGTGATCGCCGATGCTGCCACGTCGGTGCTGGCCATTGTCGCGCTGGCCGGCGGTTGGCTATATGGCTGGTCCTGGCTCGACCCGGTGATGGGCATCATCGGCGCGCTGCTGGTCGCCATCTGGGCGAAGAACCTCATCATCGAGACCGGCAAGGTCCTGCTCGATCGGGAGATGGATCACCCGGTGGTGCAGGAGATTCGAGACGTCGTCGAAACGGCGCCCGAGGCAGGCGGCACCGCGATCACCGATCTTCACGTCTGGCGTGTCGGCAAGAGCACGTATTCGTGTGCGCTGACGGTGCTGACGCACGACCGGCAGCTAACCCCGAAGCACGTTCGCGAGCAGCTCGCCCGGCATGAGGAGATCGTTCACGCCACGATCGAGGTTCATCTGTGTCCCGACCTGGATCAACCCGACGTGCGCCCATCGTCGCCGTGCTGAACTACGCGGCCTAAAGGAGCGATCTGATCATGCCCAAGCCCACGACACCTGACACGAACAGGCTCGACCGCGTAGTGGCCGAGGCTCGGCGCTCGGCCGAGCAGCGGGAGCAGGACTACCGGGAACAGGCACTGAAGATCTATCCATGGATCTGCGGCCGTTGCGCCCGTGAATTCACTCGCGCCAACCTGCGGGAGCTGACGGTCCATCATCGCGACCACAATCACGACAACAACCCGCCCGATGGCAGTAACTGGGAACTGCTCTGCCTGTACTGCCATGACAACGAGCATCAGCGGCAACTCGAGGCGACGGCCGGCCGATCCATTGCAACCCAGCGCGGGAACATCGCCACCCATTCGCCCTTCGCGGACCTGAAGGCACTGCTGAAGCAGCCGGACCGGAAGTGACGACCAACTGATCCGGTGGCAAGGGGGCGTTCAGGCGGCCATTCGGAAATGGCCGGGATGCGTCACCACCTGTTCGGCAGGCTCTTGAGGATCGTGATTCGCTTGTCGTCTATTTGAATGTACTTGCCAATGGCGAGATCCTTCAGGATCTTCGAAATCATGTCGCGGGACGCGCCCACGATATTGGCCAATTCCTGCTGGCTCATCTTCCTCGGCAACAGCCTGACCCCGTTTTCCTGGATCGATTCCCTTTCCAGGAATTCGATAAACCGCTGATACACGGTTTTCAGGGCCATGTTCTTCGCTGATTCGGTAGCACTGCGGCTTCGACCGATGAGCGTCGAGATGAGGATGAAGGCGAAATCCGGATTCTCGGCCAGGCGCCTCTTCAGCAGCGCATAAGGAACCTCGGCACACAGGCACTGCGATACCGCTTCAACAGATGCGGTGCGGGTACCTCCTTCGAGCGCCATTTCACCGAAGATGGTTCCAGGTTCCAACAGCCCGAAGTCGAGTTCGCGCCCGTGCTCGTCCTGGGAGTAGATGCGGACGGCACCGTCCAGCAGGATGAAGAGCGATGCGCCCAAGTCACCCTCGGAAATGATCAGGGTGTGCTTTTTGTAGCGCCGAAGAGTGCCATCCTTCACCAGAACCGCGAGAGCGCCTGGAACCTCGGGTGGCAGTGGCTCAAGCTCGTTCATGGCCTGTTTGTCGAATATTCGACAACGAAACCGGGAATAATCATCTGGTTCTGACGGAGGGAGGCGACGAAAATAGCCAACATTGGAGTGAGCAGTTGCAGCCGAAATTCTAGCCGAACACGAGATGCGATACAGACTACTTTCAATCGGGTTGCTCCCTGAAAGCGCCAGGCACTGGCGCTTTCCACCTAACCAGCCAATGTCCTGGGAGGTGTCACCATGATCGCTATGAACACGAGCGCAAGAGCCAAGACTCCAGCTCGGAAATGGGACGTTGCTGCCCTTAGGGCGAAAATGCTCCAGCATCTGGGTAAACATGCCGACGCTTATCCGAGCCAACTGGAACAGCGCTTCCCGCACGTGCTGGAACGAATCACCGTTCTGTGGGGATCCCGGCAAATGGATGACTATTTCCTGAGCCTGCTGGTTTCCGATCGTCAAAATCGGCAGGGTTTTCCGGCCGACGTAGCCAAGGAAATTTTTCAGGTCTCGGTAATCCACGGCGCTCTTGGGCTGGACCGGGAACCGGTAGCCGGTGGTTGGAATGACCTTAACGATGTCGGCATCGAACGGTCGAGACAGCAGTGAACTCGATTACGACCTGTCGGACGAGTTAGGCTTGGCGCGGTGACTACTCAGCCTTCTTCGGCGGCAACAGCAGGACGGCGGCGAGCGCGACAATGTTGAAGAAGAAGCCCAGCATGAACCAGGCGTAGCTGCAGCGGTTACACCGGCCGGCGATGACGGCGAGGGCAATTGCCATGCCCAGCCAATAGGTCCAGAACAGCGGTCCAGCGATTCCATTTCTACAGCAGCACCCGTTCGATGCCGCTGGCGTTGGCGGCGGCAAGATATTGCGCTTGCCAGTCGTTGCCAAGCAGGCGGTTCGCCATCTCGACGACGATGTATTCGGCCTCGATGTTCACGTCCTCACGGTAGCGGTGCAGTCCCTGCAGACAGGACGGGCAGCTGGTCAGGATCTTCGGCGTGTCACCACGGCTGACTTTCAGTTGCGCAAGGCCAGTCTCAATTTCCTGCTGCTTGCGGAAGCGCACCTGCGTCGACACATCCGGCCGGGTCACGGCCAGCGTGCCGGCTTCGCCGCAGCAGCGGTCGGAGAGCAGGACATCCTTGCCCATCAGCGCGCTCGCCACCTTGGTGCCGTTATGCACTTTCATCGGCGTGTGGCAGGGGTCGTGATAGAGATACTGGGTACCTTGCAGGCCGTCGAGCTTCAGGCCTTTCTCCATGAGGTATTCGTGGATGTCGAGCAGCCGGCAGCCGGGGAAGATCTTGTCGAACTGGTACTTCTCGAGCTGGTCGAGGCAGGTGCCGCAGGAGACCAGCACGGTCTTGATGTCGAGGTAGTTGAGCGTGTTGGCGACGCGATGGAACAGCACGCGGTTCTGCATGGTGATCGCCTGGCCGACATCCTCGTTGCCTCCCGAGGTCTGCGGATAGCCGCAGCACAGGTAGCCCGGCGGCAGCACGGTGGTGGCACCGACATGCCAGAGCATCGCCTGCGTCGCCAGGCCGACCTGCGAGAACAGCCGCTCCGAGCCGCAGCCGGGGAAGTAGAACACCGCATCCGAATCTTCCGCGACACGCTGCGGATCGCGGATCACCGGGATCAGCGTGTTGTCCTCGATATCGAGCAGCGCACGTGAGGTGCGGCTCGGCACCTTGGCCGGCATCGGTTTGTTGAGGAAGTGGATCACCTGCGCCTTGAGCGCGGGCCGGCCCAGCGTGGCCGGCGGATGGCGCGTGCTGTCCTGGATCAGGCCGAAGGACTTGGCGAGCTTGTGGCCGAGCCGCTGGGCCTTGTAGCCCAGTCCGATCATGCCGGCGCGCAGCAGCTTGACGGTGGCCGGGTCCTTGGCGTTGAGGAAGGCCATCGAGGCGGCCGTGCCCGGATTCCACTTCTTCTTGCCCTGGCGGCGCAGGAAATTGCGCATGGCGATTGAGACGTCGCCGAAGTCGATGTCGACCGGGCAGGGCTTCACGCAGCGGTGGCAGACCGTGCAGTGGTCGCCGATGTCGGCGAACTCGTCGAAATGCTGCAGCGAAACGCCGCGCCGCGTTTGCTCCTCGTAGAGGAAGGCCTCGATCAGCAGTGAAGTGCCGAGGATCTTGTTGCGCGGCGAATATTGCAGGTTGGCGCGCGGCACATGGGTCGAGCAGACCGGCTTGCACTTGCCGCAGCGCAGGCAATCCTTGATCAGGGTCGAGATCGAGCCGATTTCGGACTGCTCCATGATCAGCGATTCGACACCGAGCAGCGCGAACGAAGGCGTGTAGGCGTTGCGCAGATCGGCATCAGACATCAGCTTGCCGGCGTTGAAGCGGCCCTCGGGGTCGACCTTCCGTTTGTATTCGCGGAAGGGGCGGATCTCGTCGTCGTGCAGGAATTCCAGCTTGGTGATGCCGATGCCGTGCTCGCCGGAGATGACGCCGCCGAGGTCGCGGGCCAGATGCATGATGCGCTCGACGGCCTTGTACGCCGTCTGCAGCATCTCGTAGCGGTCGGAGTTCACCGGGATGTTGGTGTGCACGTTGCCGTCGCCGGCATGCATGTGCAGGGCGACGAAGATGCGGCCGCGCAGGACATCCTGGTGAATGGCGTCGATGCGCTCGAGGATCGGCCGGTAGACGTTGCCATCAAAGATCGTTTCCAGCAGCGGCTTCAGCTCCTGCTTCCAGGAGACGCGCACCGAGTGGTCCTGGAGCTTGTGGAAGACGCTGGCCGCGAGCGGATGCCAGGTCTTCACCGGCACCGGGCGGCGCGGCAGCGGCAGCGGATGCCAGTGGCGCGACTGGGGTTTGGGTTCAGGGGGTGGCCAGGCGGCGTCGAGGT